>NZ_JAUSME010000121.1 GCF_030645555.1 Herminiimonas sp. | reverse complement strand
TGGTTGCATTCCGGGCTTTTGCCGCGGTCGGCGCCTATCTTGCGCACCGCATGCAGCACGGTCGTATGATCGCGCCCGCCAAACAGCTCGCCTATCTCCGGCAAGCTCTTTTGCGTCAGTTCCTTGGCCAGGTACATCGCTATCTGGCGCGGCCGCGCGATATTCGCCGGGCGCTTCTTCGAATACATATCCGCGACCTTGATATTGAAAAAATCCGCCACCGTCTTTTGGATATTTTCGACCGAAATCTGGCGATTCTGTACCGACAATAGATCTTTCAGTGCGTCTTTGACAACTTCAATCGTGATGTCTTTGCCATGAAAACGCGAGTACGCAAGGATCTTGCGCAGCGCGCCTTCCAGCTCGCGGACGTTGGAACGTAGGTGTTTTGCAACGAAAAACGCCACGTCATCTGAGAACGTCACGCCTTCCTGTACCGCTTTTTTGAGCAAAATGGCAACGCGCATTTCCAGCTCTGGCGGCTCGACAGCGACCGTCAAACCCGAATCGAAACGGGAAATCAGGCGATCATCCATGCCGCTGATTTCCTTCGGATAGGTATCGCTGGTGATGATGATTTGTTTCTTGGCTGCAATCAAAGCCTCGAACGCATAAAAGAATTCTTCCTGCGTACGGCTCTTGCCGCCAAAGAACTGGATGTCGTCTATCAGCAACAGGTCGAGCGAATGGTAGTAGCGCTTGAAATCGTCAAAACCCTTGCGCTGGTAAGCAGTCACTACGTCCCTGACGTACTGTTCTGCGTGGATATAGCGTATTTTGACGTTCGGATTGTCGGCCAGCACCTGGTTGCCGATGGCGTGGATCAAATGGGTTTTGCCCAAGCCTACGCCGCCATACAGGAACAGCGGATTGTATGAACTGCCGGGATTGTTGGCGACCTGGATCGCCGCCGCACGCGCCAGCTGGTTGGCCTTGCCGGTGACGAAACTGTCAAATGTCAGTGCTGTATTGATACGGCTTTGGTCGCGGCGCGGCGTATGATCGGTCGCGCTGGACGGTATCGGTTCCAGCACATTGGCGGGCACGTTGTCGGATTGACCAGGCGCAACACTGGCTTGCGCTGCCGGCTTCCTGGCCACGGCCAGGCGCGGATCGAGCACGAACTGGACGTCGACGTCCTCTTCCCAATACTGGGCGGCGATGCCGGTGATGCGGCTGGCGAACTGTGTCTTGACCCAATCAAGCTTGAAACGATTCGGCGCGGCGATACGCAGCGTGCCATCCTCGTAATCGAGCGGCACCAGTGGTTTGATCCACGCGCTGTATTGTTGAGGCGTCAATTCCTGCTCCAACTGGGCGGAACAGGCCTGCCAGAAATTTTCCATTAATCGTCTACTTGAATTTGTGCGGAGGTGTTGCCATTACTGCCACGGAGTGGTCTATTTATAGGCCTGAGTATCTAGCTGAGGCTTGCCACACGTTGCGCCTATTCTACCCCGGCCGGCCGGAGTTATCCACAGGCTGGACGCTTATTTCAATAAGTAGTTGCTGTGGAAAACTACGCTAAGTAATTGACAGGCAAGCATAAAATGCTGTCTAATTCAGGGTTCACTACCCAGGATGTTGGTATTTGTGTTGTCGCCAGTCAGGCACCAGCATGCACCAGCTGCCCAGAAATTTGGCATGGGCGCGTGATGTTCCGATTTATTATATTTGCTGATTAGCGAGACCAACATGAAACGTACTTACCAACCTTCCGTCGTTCGCCGCAAGCGCACCCATGGCTTTCGCGTCCGTATGGCAACCCGCGGTGGCCGCGCTGTGCTCAATGCACGTCGCGCCAAAGGCCGCAAACGCCTCGCTGCTTAAGCGAATGGCGTGACCGGCGATCGTTCGCTCGACTTTGCACGCGATCGGCGGATCGTTAAAACGGATGAATTTTCATCCGTTTTTCGTTTGCGACCCGTGCAGCGTACTGCGCACTTTGTACTTTATGTGTGCAAGACAGATCTGCCGCATGCCCGTCTGGGTGTGGTCGCCGCCAAACGCCTTGCACCTCGCGCCGTGACGCGCAATACGATCAAGCGCGTGACGCGCGAACTGTTTCGACAAACGGCATTGCCGTCCATCGATTGCATCGTTCGCCTGTCACAGCCTGTCAATACGAAAAAAGGCCCGGCCACCACGGCTGGCCTGAAAGCCGTATTGCGGGAAGAATTGACACGACTGTTTGCTGCCCAGGTTCTGCTGCAGGGCGCGCCGGAGGCGAAGCTGTGAAAACTATCCTGTTGTTACTGGTGCGTGCCTACCAGTTGGGCATCAGCCCTTACCTCGGCCAGAATTGCCGCTTTTATCCCAGCTGCTCGGCTTACGCTGTCGAAGCGCTCGAGAAGCATGGCGCCTTGAAGGGCAGCTTGCTGGCGACCAAACGCCTGTGCAAATGCCACCCGTGGCATGACGGCGGCGTGGACCCGGTGCCTGAAAAATCATCATCCAAAACTACTTCTACAACCGCTTGCGGTTGCGGCCATTCCTGAATACTGATTAAGACACTTATGGATATCAAACGTACCGTCCTGTGGGTTATCTTCTCATTCTCGCTATTGATGCTGTGGGATAACTACAATCGTTATACCGGCAAGCCATCGATCTTCTTCGGCGACCCTGCAGCGCAAGTAGCGCAGCCTGTTGCCGCAGATGGCAGCGCCGCCAAACCGGTAGGCGATGTACCCACCGCCGCCACGCCGGCGACCACCACTACCGGCGCTGGCGTTCCAGTCGGCGCGGCAGCGGTCAAGAGCGAGTCGATCACGATCACGACCGATCTGGTCAAGGCTGAAATCGATACCGCCGGCGGTGAAATCCGTCGCCTGGAATTGCTGCAGCATCACGCCAGCGGCGACAAGACGCAAAACGTCGTGCTGTTCGACGCGTCGGCATCCCGCACCTATCTCGGCCAGACCGGCTTGATCGGTGGCGCGTATCCTAACCACAAATCGATGTTCACCGCGGTTCCTGGCCCACGTACGCTGGATGCTGCGGATCAGGTACAACTGGTATTGAAGTCCGAGCAAAATGGCGTGAAGCTGACCAAGACCTTCACGTTCAAGCGCGGCGACTACAAGATCGATATCAAGCACGATGTCGTCAACAATACCGGCGCAGCCATCACCCCATCGCTGTACCTGCAACTGGTGCGTGACGGTGCCAAGCTGCCTAATGAATCGATGTTCTACAGCACCTTCACCGGCCCGGCGATCTATACCGATACCGACAAGTTCCAGAAGGTGACGTTTGAGTCGATAGAAAAAGGCAAGGTCGACCATGCATTGAAAGCCGACAGCGGCTGGATTTCGATGGTGCAGCATTACTTCGTTTCCGCATTTGTACCGCCAGCAACAGGTCCGCGCGAATTCTTCACCAAGAAACTCGACGCCAATCTGTACGCAGTCGGCACCATCCTGCCATTGGGCAGCGTTGCACCGGGCGCGAGCGCAACGATGGATGCCACGCTGTTCTCCGGCCCGCAAGAATCCAAACGCCTGGAAGCAGTCACACCCGGCTTTGAACTGGTCAAGGATTACGGCTGGCTGACGATCATCGCCAAGCCGATTTTCTGGCTGATGACGCAGATCCACCAGATCCTCGGCAACTGGGGCTGGACCATCATCGTGCTGACGATCGTCATCAAGCTGGCCTTCTTCCCATTGTCTGCAGCGAGCTATCGCAGCATGGGCAAGATGAAGCTGGTCACGCCGAAGATGACCGACATCCGCACCCGCTATAAAGGCGATCCGCAAAAGATGAATGCGGCGATGATGGAGCTGTACAAGAAAGAGAAAATCAATCCGCTCGGCGGCTGCATGCCTATCGTGATCCAGATCCCGGTCTTCATTTCGCTGTACTGGGTGCTGCTGGCCAGCGTCGAAATGCGTAATGCGCCATGGCTGTGGGTGGCCGATCTGGCCTCGCCCGATATCCTGTTCGGCTCCTACATGATCGGCTCTTTCAACCTGACGCTCGGTATCCTGCCTATCCTGATGGCGATCTCGATGTTCATCCAGACCAAGCTGAACCCGACGCCGCCGGATCCTATCCAGGCCAAAGTCATGCTGTTCATGCCGATCGCGTTTTCGCTGATGTTCTTCTTCTTCCCTGCCGGCCTCGTGCTGTACTGGGTCGTCAACAACATCCTGTCGATCGCGCAGCAATGGACGATCAGCAAAAAAATGGGCGTGCCGACGATCTGAGCGCGTCGCCACTTCCGGTAACGAAACATCGTTACGCAAAAAGCCCGTGTGTTGTTTGCACGGGCTTTTTACTTGCCTGCAACAGATCAACAAGCTATAAAATTACAACATGAACTTTGACTCTTCCCCCATCGCAGCAATTGCCACTGCACCAGGACGCGGCGGCATCGGTGTCGTACGCGTCTCCGGCAAAAACATTTCCTCCATCATTGCAGCAGTCTGTCCCGCCAAGGGCGCGCCGCTGGAACCACGCCATGCGACCTACACCAGCTTCGTCAATGCAGACGGCAGCGTGATCGATCAAGGCATCGCGATTTATTTCAAGGCGCCGCATTCATACACCGGTGAAGACGTGCTGGAACTCCAGGGCCACGGCGGCCCCGTCGTGCTGCAAATGCTGCTCACGCGCTGCCTGGCAGCGGGCGCAGACATAGGCTTGCGCATGGCGCAGCCGGGCGAGTTCACGCATCGCGCCTACCTGAATGACAAGCTCGATCTGGCGCAGGCGGAAGCGGTCGCCGACCTGATCGAGGCATCGACTGAGGCTGCGGCCAAATCGGCCTCGCAATCGCTGTCCGGCGCCTTCTCGAAAACCATACAGGAGCTGGTCGACAAGATCACCGCGCTGCGCATGCTGGTCGAAGCGACGCTGGATTTCCCGGAAGAAGAAATCGATTTCCTGAAACAATCCGATGCGCGCGGCCAGCTCACTGCGATACGCGAAGCATTGCAACGCGTCTTCAGCCAGGCCGCGCAAGGCGCCTTGCTGCGCGACGGCTTGAACATCGTGCTGGCCGGCCAGCCCAACGTCGGCAAGTCATCGTTGCTCAATGCGCTGGCCGGCAGCGATGTCGCGATCGTCACGCCGATCGCCGGCACCACGCGCGACAAGGTCATAGAAACCATCCAGATCGAAGGCATACCGGTCAATGTGATCGACACCGCCGGCATACGCGACGCCACCGACGCCCGCGATGAAGTGGAGCGCATAGGCATAGAACGCACCTGGGCTGCCGTGCAGACGGCCGACGTGATCGTCCACATGCTGGACGCCAACCGCGGACCGACCCGCGCAGATGAAGAAATCGCGGCGCGCTTCCCGACCAATGTGCCGGTGATGCGCGTGTGGAACAAGATCGACCTGTCCGGCCATCGCCCGGCCATCGATCACCTGCCGGACGCCACGCATGTCTATTTGTCGGCGACAGATTTACTCGGCATGGATTTGTTGCGCACCGAACTGCTGCGCCTGGTCGGCTGGCAACAAACCGGCGAATCGCTGTACCTCGCACGCGAACGCCATCTGGTCGCACTGAAATCAGCGCAGGCTCATCTGGAACTGGCAGCACAGCATGCGGCGCACGACAGTGAAACGACGGATCCTGCGCTCGACCTGTTTGCCGAGGAATTGCGCCTGGCGCAAGAACGCCTGAGCAGCATCACCGGCGCATTCACGTCGGATGATTTGCTGGGCGTGATTTTCAGCCGCTTCTGTATCGGCAAATAATATTTTTCGAGCACTATCAGGATGAGTCGAATCATCCTGATAGTGCTGGCAATACCGTTCCATGACCCGCAAGCGGACGCAACGCCCGTATCAATTTACAGACACTCCAAGTCTGCTATTGGCGACCACCCGCCAGAATTCTGCTATAAATTGACAGGTTAGCCAGTTGCTACATGTCGCCCCTGAAATCGCCACCAAGAAAGGCGCTATGGGGACCAGAAAAATCATGACTGGCTTTAATGCCTGCACGGGGGGAAATCAACAGCAGTGCGCTGGCCACTACAGGCCAGCATGAGAACGCGCCATCAAATCCATGGTTTGATGGCGGACATCGCTGCAATCTCGCATGAACACACAAAAGAATTGAAGAAAAAAGTCCGCTCAGACAGGCACTGCGCGCCCTATACGCAGCCACATCCATCACTACTTTTTCTCGCCCATGGACAATAAGCACCCCTATCAGAGAGCTGCTGGCTGGATCCTGCTGGTACTGGCACTGCCCTTGTTGTGGTGGGTCTCGCAACCGGCGCGGCAGGTATTGATCGCACCAGCAACCTTCGTGTTCTGGCACAACGTCGTCGAGCTGCTCGCAGTGGTGGTTGCGATGCTGGTATTTGTTACCGGCTACCGCGCCATTCTGTCGGCGCGCAAAGGGGCGGTAGTACTGCTTGGGATCGCGTTTTTTGGCGTCGGCTTGCTCGATTTCCTGCATGTGATGAGCTATGTAGGCATGCCGGATGCGATGAGTAGCAACACGCCGCACAAATCGATGTTCTTCTGGCTGGCCGCCCGCACACTGGCCGCGAGCGTCTTGCTGGTCTATGTATTGCTGCCTCCGGTGCCTAACATTACCAAGGCCAGAAAACGCCTGGCGCTGGCACTCATGCTGGCAATAGTCTGCCTCATAGGCGCCGTCGGACTGCTCTGGCCCGACCGCCTGCCCGCACTGTTTGTCCATGGGCAGGGTCTGACGCCGCTAAAAATCAGCATGGAATGGCTGATCATCGTCATCAATCTGGCCGCCCTTGCACTGTTGTGGCGGCGCCGCCAGGCATTGGTTCATGAATGTGTGATGGCACTGAGCTTTGCAATAGCCTTGTCAGCTGTCTCGGAACTGTTTTTCACGATGCTGGGCATCGTCGACAGGGATGGCGCCAATGTGCTCGGACACATGTACAAGGTGGCGGCTTATCTGTATTTGTTCCACGTCACCTTCAACGAAGCGCTGCGCCGTCCCCTGGAGCGCATGGAGGTGCAACATCTGCGCGAAAAAGTGACGCTGGATGCTGCGCCCGATGGCGTCTTATGGGTAAACAAAACCGGATGCATCCTGATGGCGAACCCGGCGATGGAGCTGCTCACCGGTTACAGCATGCACGAGCTGGTAGGCCAGAACGTGGACATTTTTTTGCCGGTGCATCTGCGCGCACGCCACGCAGAATCGATGCGGAGTTATTTTGTGGCACCGCATCCGCGCGCGATGGGCTTGATGGACTTGAAACTGATGCGTCGCAATGGCGAAATGCTGCCGATCGACATCAGCCTGGGAAACTGGGATGACGAAGGCGAGCGCCACGCGATTGCCTACGTACGCGATCTCACCGAGCGCAAGAAATTTGAAGAATCGCTGCGCCACCAGGCCACCCACGATGAACTTACCGGCCTGCCCAACCGCTGGCTGTTCCGCCTGCAACTGAATCAGGCTATGGCGCGTGCCGGGGATTCTGGTTTGCACGTGGCAGTATTGTTTCTTGATCTGGATTATTTCAAAAACCTGAACGACAGTTTTGGACACGCCACCGGCGATGCCTTGCTGGTGCAGGTCAGTGCCCGCATACGCAGCGCCTTGCGTGAAAACGACACGCTGGCGCGCATGGGCGGTGACGAGTTTGCCATCATGCTGGCTGACCTGACGGATGTAGATGTCGCTGTGAAGGTAGCCGCCCAGCTCTTGCTGTCACTGCAAGCCTCGTATCGCCTGCAAAACCAGGAAGTGTATTCCGGCGGCAGTCTTGGGCTGGCGTTTTATCCAGACGATGCCAGGGATAGTGACACGCTGCTGCGCTACGCTGACATGGCCATGTACCAGGCCAAGCAGTCCGGGCGGGGCGCCTATGCCTGCTATTCCATGGAAATGGATAAGCGCGCGCATGAAAACATGCGACTGCATGCACGCTTGAAAGAAGCCATTGCGCTGGGGTTGTTGCAGTTGCATTACCAGCCGCTGGTAGACGTGGATAGTGGCAGCATCATCGGGGCGGAAGCCTTGCTGCGCTGGCATGACCCGGAACTGGGCCATGTGTCGCCGGCGCTGTTCATTCCAGTGGCTGAAGCCACTGGCTTGATTGTGCCTTTGTCGGAATGGGTGCTGGAAACGGCATGCGAACAAATTGCCGCCTGGAGCAGTGCAGGGGCGCCTTTGCGGGTGTCGGTCAATTTTTCGGCGCAGCAATTCTTGCAGCGCAATCTGTCTGAATATGTAAGTGCCGTACTGGCACGCACGGGTGCACAGGCGCAATGGCTGGATATAGAAATCACTGAATCGGTGGCCATGGCTCAGCCTGCGCTGGCGCGCGAACAAATCATAGCCCTGGTCGGCTTGGGCTGTAGCGTGGCACTGGATGACTTTGGCACTGGCTATTCTTCGCTCGCCTATCTGAAGGCGCTGCCTGTGAGCAAGCTCAAGATTGACAAGAGCTTCATGGACGGCATTCCCGACGACGCCAATGACGTCACCATTTCAGGAGCGATTATTGCGCTGGCGCACAGCTTGGGATTGACGCTGGTGGCAGAGGGAGTGGAGACCGAGGCCCAACTACACTTTTTGCGCCAGTATGGTTGCGAAGCTTATCAGGGCTGGCTGTTTGCCAAGGCGATGCCGGCGGAAGACTTGATGGCCATGAGGCTGGATGCCACTGTTGAGCCTGGGTAACGGATCCATCCTTGCCGTTGCGCAGATAAACCGGCTCAGGCCGGTTTTTTATTGCCTGCCGTGCGGCGGCCGGGCAAATACTCCTGCTTTCTTACAGCAGGATGGGTGTGGCGCCGATACAGGAAATGGCGGGCTTTGCCTACTATGCTGGTACGGCATCATGCCGGGAAACAAGCAACGCCGACAAGAGAGATAACAATGCGTAAATTTTCAACCCTGGGACTGATTTCCTGCGCTGCTGCGCTGAGCTTCTTTTGCGCCAGTGCAGTCATGGCCGACGGTCCCGCCGGCAATACGGCGTTAAGCATCGTTGCCGCATCACGATAAAAGTTAAATCGTTCACGCAAGGACTTGCGTGAACGATACGGATGAATGAAAAACAGCCCGCTTAACCGGGCTGTTTTTCATTATTTAAGGAATGGGGATAAGGGAAAATCAGTGATGCAGCGCCGGGGTTTCCAGTCGCTGGTTCCAGGCCGTAATCGCATCCTGATCATTTTTGGCTTCCGTGCTATTGCTGAAATGCGGTGCATTGTGATTCAGTGTGCATGCTTCATTCGTACAATGCACATAGCTGTAAGGCCGTTCGGATTCAAGGTAATGGGCTTCTTTCAGTTCTGCCTGACTACCGCAAACTGGACAGGGTTTTAATGTTGCATCCATTTTTCCTCCTAAGTGATTGCATTGAGTCTCTTCTTCATCTCGTTTGATAACTTCGATACTTAAGAGTTCAGCCGACGCCTCCTGATTTCAATGAATTCCTGTTGCTCCTGAAGTAGCTGCCTGCTTTTAGCCAGCTGATTTAAATTCTAGTACAAAATCCGGCGCAGGGTTTTTTAACCCTACAACTTATCTGTATTTGCAATGATGTATTGCGGCCGCGTGCATGGCCGCAGCCGCATCATCGTCAGCGCCGATAATGCGTGGCGTTTATTATTTTCCCGTGCTTGCGCATTTGTTTGGATCCGATGACCAGGGATCAACGCGCATACGTCGCCCGGCAACTTGCAGATCCTTGAACAGCGGAACCACCAGCTGGTAACTGTCTTCCGCCAGCGCCTGCAATAATTCCTTGCAGTTCGGATTTATACCGTTCACCGTGCCACTTGGTTGCCACTTCCCATCCGTCGCCAGTGAAAAGGCGACCGCCGGACCGTAAATTTCCACATTTTTTATCAGGATTTCTGTCTTGCCGTCACCATTCAAATCGATCAGGTAAGCATTGCATTTGCTATCCTGCTGCTTCAGGCACGGCGGAAACTGGTAATTTTTTTCAAACTCGGTCCAGTTATGCTCGATGAATGCCGGCGGCAAGACCTTGCTGTTGGGCCAGACTGTAATATTCGCTGCGCGCGCCCGTGCATCTGCAACCAGGGGCGTGCTGCCACGATCCCATTTGTTTTTCTTTTGCAGTGCCGCTTCCGCACGTTTATTCAACAGCGCGGCATCGACACCTGTCGTTGTCGTCTTGAGTTTTTGCAATGCGTCGTTGCCATAACGCGCACCTTCAAAGCGCAGATAATGAAAGTCGAATTTCTCTGCGTCTACCTTGCCGGACTCAAGACGAGCCAACTGGTCTGCGACCGACAAGCGCGCCGGATCGGCAATCGGCGTGAATAGCGCCAGCAACACGGCCAGGATCACGAAAGCAGTCAACACATTGATCGGTGCGATACGCTCCAGCCATCCCTTGCGCTCCAGTGCGGCCCACAGATACCCGGATGCGTAGCAGGCCGCTATCAGCAAACATGCGGCAGCAATGATGCGATCGGTCGTCCAGCCATATTGCGCCACCCGCAAGGTCAGCGAATAGATGGCGATCGCCACTATCGGCAATAACAGTACACAGGCCAGCCGGGCACTGCCGCGCAATACGCGCGCGACTTCCTCACCCACTTCACCGCCCTGGAAGGTCGCATTGATCAACAACACCAATACCGCCGCCGTGCCCAGCAGCACCGACGTTGCGTGACGCGTCGCCCACAAGGGTTCAAGGCCGGCAAACGGCAGGCTGAGCAAAAAGCCGCAGACTATCAGCGTCGTGACTGGCAACAACCATGACATCAAGACCAGCAACAGGCTGCGTATACCGCGCACGATGCCGGGCCGCACATCGGTGATATGCAAGGCGGTTGAAAAGGCAAATGCCGTGACGGGAATGGAGAACCATGTCTTTAGCAGCAACTCATACAGGAAGTTGAGCTTGACCAGCATGAACAAGGCCGCACCCAGCCACAGGATCAACCACAATATGCCGACGAACAGCATGGAGAAGATGATCTGGATGATGAGCTTCCATGCGCGTTCGAAATAAGATGGATAGCGCGCGATGCGACGCTGGTCGGCTGCTGCTACCAGTACCAGCGCATGCGCAATATAAAACCCGATGGCGGAAAAGCACAGCACCAGCGCCGATGGCGTCGCCCGCGACATGCCTGCCGCAACACCAAACCAGTTCTGTTCAAGATATCCCTGGCGCCAGATATCGTAGACACCGAGTACGGCCGCAATGCCCGTTGCTGCAAACATCCAGATCCACATGCGCCGTGTTTCAAGATGGCCGAGACCGGAAACGAACAGCACCGGCACTAACAGTGAAATCAGCAATAACGGTGCAAAAAAGTAGGCGTTGGTCGCCGGCCCTGTCCCATTCTTGAGGGACAGGTACAGAAAATAAAGTGCCAGGCCCTGCAACAGGCCAGCCAGCATCCTGCCTTGCGCCACGTCCTTGCTCACGCTGGATGCTGGTATCGCGCCATCTTCATCTGCTAATGCATGCATCGTTGATCTCCCTGTTTTTATTGTGACCCGTGCTGCCGTACGCAGATGTCCAGTTGCATGATGCAGGAGCTTCTGCACTTCAAGGGACAGCTTACGTCCTGGCAAGCACAGTGTACACAATGACAATAGTGTTGGGCGTCATTACTCGTGTAATGCAACACTGCAACGCTGCTTTTTTGAGCAACTGCAAAAACAAAAGCCGGCGATCAGCTAACTGAATGCCGGCTTGCGATGCAACCTGGATGAAATCTCTGGCCTGTCATGAACCAGTAACAATCGCTGGTTACGATACACAGGTCACTCCATCCAAGTATTGGATTTTTGCCCGCGCCGCAAGGTTAGCGGGCTTTTTTTTGGGGAAATTTTTGGCAGGGCGGGATAGCGCGCTCAGCGTTTTTCGAACACGCCTTCATCGCGGTTTTTCTTCACGTTGTTCCACGTAAAAATTTGCGCATTCATTGCAATGTAGACGCCATGCGGCAAGGCTTGTGCGATGCCGCAGGCAAAGCCGAAGTTGAACAGCGCGTCCGAATTCTTGACTTCATAAGGCACCATCGCGCCGGTCAACACTATCGTCTTCGGCAATTGCGCCTTGCCCAGCACTTCGGCGGTTTCGCGCATCGTATCGGTGCCGTGCACGATGACGATGCTGGTTTCATCGGCGCGCAGGCATGAAGCGGCGATGCGCTGGCGATCTGCGTCATGCATGTCCAGCGAATCCAGAAAGGGCAGTTGTTCGAGCTGGAGCGGCACGGTGATCCGGGCGCGCTTGATGACCTGGGGCAGGTGCCCCTTGCTGAAAGTCAGCTTGCCGGCGATTTCATCGTAATGCTTGTCGAAAGTGCCGCCGGTGGCGATGATGCGCAGAGTCATTTGGGATCACACTAGGCTAGGGATGGTCCAGAATCGGATCGCACATCATAACGCGAGCTGCCCGGCCATGAAAAGAGGCGCACATTTATTCATGGATAAATGTGCGCATTAAAACCTCAATTTCTTGCGGTCAGGTCGCGTCAGGCAGCCATCTTCATTTCGTCAGCGATAGGGATTTCCTCGTTGTTGAGCACCGCAAACAGGTGATCGACATTGATCGACTGTATCAGCAGGCGTCCGCTGTTAGCCTGTATCACTTCTGTCACCAGCATCCCGGTACTCGGACTGGCCAGCGGCGTCGGCACGATTTGCGCAGGCTGGAATTCCGGCACCCCATGCAACTCGCTGACCAGCAAGCCTATGCTTTGCGTGCCGCGCTGGACGACGATGACCTGGCTGCTGCTGTCGATATCCGAACGGTAACCGCGCATCAGGTGTCCGAGGTCGAAGACCCAGACAAAGCGCTTGGCTTCATGCTCATGCTGCAGTGCGAGTATACCGATGCGCTCGGCACGGCTGCCCATCGACATCGGTGAAATCGCCGAGGCCGGCAAGGCTTCCTGCACATACTCGGCCGCCATCGCAAACAGGGCGCCATCGATGAAGAAAGTGGCAAACTCGCGCCCGGCCGGCGCCATAGGATCCAGCTCCAGCGCCGTGTTGGCGCCATTGCTGTTATTGATTTGCTGGCGCTCCACGCCAAAAGCCTTGTAGACCACGGCCAGCACGTCTTCCCGGTAACCGTCTGAAGTCTTGAACTCGCGATAGCCGTGCGACATCGTGCAACCGAGGATCGCGTAATGGCCGTCGTGTATCACGATGCGCGAAGTGCTGCCGCCGTTTTCCATCTTCAGCAATTCCGGATCGATCTCCAGATAGCTGCCGACCGGCCGCGTCGCGTCGGTGCTGGAAATGATGCAGCCGCTGCGGTCGACAAACAGTGCGCTGACATCTTCCTTGCCACCCAGCGCACCTTCCAGCATCGCGGAAAATTCCGGCTCGGAATCGAACACGATGCCGATGCCGCCGACGATATGCGCCTCATGCTCCGGATCGCGTATCGCGGCATGATAGACATAGGTTGGGCGGCCGCCATAGAGCGGTGTTGTTTCAAACGGCGTCACGTAATACTGCTGGTCATTTGCCAGCGCTGATACATGCTCCATCGTCTCTGCGGCGATGCTGGTGCCTACCACTTGCAAGCCATCGCCCTTGAAGTCGCTGCTGGCGACGATCACGCCATCGGCGTCATAGATAAAAATGCGCGTGTAGACGGTGTAGAGCGAATTGATGTAATCGAGAATTTCCGTCAGGCGCGCCACGGTTTGCTCGGACTTGACGGGTGCCGCCAACGCCAGCTGCAACTCCGGCGTCAACGCCCACCAGCGGCAATCGTCGGAGCGCTCGTACAGATTGCGGTCCAGCAGATCGACCATCAGGTGCGAGACGAATTCGGAATCGCTCAGACTCGACGACAGCACGGTTTCATACAAGTCGCGTATCGATTGCGCAAACAGTTCATTGCTGCGCGCACCGGTTTCGCTGATTTGCTCGAGTATGGTTTTGAGTTTCAATAATTCGCCGTTTTGCCCGGCCGTCATGACTTGCCCGTTCCAGACCACGCGGCGTATTGTCTCGGCAGCACTCATGATTTCAAACAGCGGCGGGCAGAATGTCTGCGCATGCGACAGCAAACCATCGGCGACATTCTTGTCCAGCGCCGTCAGCGCATTCGTCGCGCGGCCGGTAAAGCCGAGCTCGACCGGTATCATCACCTGCCCTTGCCAGCCCGGCGGCCCCATATAGCCTTGATAGCCGTCGGCAGAAAAAGTGCGCGCCAGGTATTCGCGCCCGCCATATACAACCAGGCGCGGATCGGCATCACGATTGACCGGCACCACGGCGCCAACCGGGACCCAGCGCGGATCGGCGCTGGCAATCACGCGATTGCTGCCATCAAGCAGCAGCATGTTGGAGCGCTCGGCAGGATCGCGATGCGAGCGGAAAATGCCGGCCATCTCTGCTTCAAAATGGAAGCACAGACACAGCACGCCGACCACTGCGCCGGTTTCCGGATGATGCATGCGGCGCGAATAGATCAAGGCTTCATGCTTGCCGGGACGCAGATCGGTGGCGCGGAAGGTTTCCACGTAAGTGTCGGACGCCAGCGTTTGCCTGATCAGCGGATCGCTGCTGCCTTCCAGCGGCGTAGCCTCATCGATCTGCACCAGCACGTTGCCGGCATCGTCGAGCAGGATGATTTCATCATAGACGGTGTACTTGTTGCGATAGGCGCGCAGACGCGCACGTATCATGTCGCGGTCTTCGTGCAGGCCGGCGACGAAGGTGCAGAGTTCGCGATCGGTCGCCAGGAAACCAACGTCGGCCGTGCGCTCATACAGATTGCGCACCACGATATCGATCACGTACTGCGCCTTGGTGCCGATTTCTTCCAGCACATTGGCTACTTTTTCACGCACCAGACTGGTCACGAGCTCTTGCTCGAGACGATTGAAACCGGCGCGCGTGGCGGCCATCGTCGGCAGGATAGCCTTGGCTTCGAGCGGGCAGTTCATCTTGGCGGAAGACTCGATCATGCGCCACATCATATTCAACTCATGCAGCGACTGCTCGCAACGGCTGACATCACGCATATAGGGCAGGAAGGTATCGATTTGCAGTTCGGCGTGATGGTCCATGTTGTTTCCCTGATCTGTAATTATTCCGGCGCCGCCCCGCGCAGCAGCCTTGCAAAATCCGGCAGCAAATAGTGCTGCCCAAAAGCAATAAAGCAAATTGCAGGCCACCTGCCATATTGATTGCAGCCAGCCGCTGGCGCACTTTTCCCCTCTCACATGCCTGCTGCGCACGACACGCTATACTCGGGCGACTCATGCACCCGCACACGTTTGGTGCCGTTGCAAAGAAATTGTTTTGCTGCGCCATTTAAAAGTGCGCGCGCATTTGCGCCACTGAACATCGTGCGCAAATGCCGTTACACTAGCGCCGGTCCACACCATTTCTGAATTCGTATAGTTTTAGCCATGAAACCTATCGCTCCCGGTACCGTGATTTTTCATCGCCATAGAGGCTATGGTGTGATCACGGCTGTCAACTTGATGACGGGCTGGATTTCTGCGCGCTTCGGCAATGAAATGCGCACGCTCGACTTGAACCTGTCGACCGATGAAGTGCAGCATGCAGATGGCGAAGCCATCCTGTTCCGCCGCGCGCCGCCGGACCCGATGCCGCATGCGCGACTGATGGCGATGGTGCGCGAATTGCATCGCGCCGGTTATCAACGTTTGTATTTGTACAGCTGGCCCAAACCGTCCGGCCTGCACTGGCGCTGGCATTTGTTTACCGGCCAGCGCAACTGGATGGAGCGGCCGTGGCGCGAAGGCTGGTATGGCTCCGGCGCCGAATACAATTGCAATCCGGTCATGGGCTGGGGCGACACCCCCGGCGAAACAGCAAAAGAACTGGCCAGCACGCTGGCACAGTTCGACCCGAACGGGATGGCGCAGGCGCTGGGCCGGGATGAAGATCACACGCTGTGGTTTGATACAGTCTGCACCGCCCTGCTGCCGGACTATACGTTTTCGCTAGGCTGGGACAAGCATGATGGGCCGATACCGAATTCGCTGCCGGTGATACCGGTGCGGCGCGGCGTGCCCGAATATGCCGGCCCGCCATTGCCGTGGCCGCCGGGCTGGGCGAACCTGTGGGGCAGTGCACATCTGGCCAGCACCACCGCCACACTCTTGCCAAAAACCAGAAAATCCACCGCTGGCGACCGTTCCGACGCCACCCCTTAAGCGCGACTGCGACTATCGTATGCAGCCGCCTGCTTCAGGGCTGCGCTTGCAAGACATTGCGCGGCGTCCCATTCGCAAAATCGACGATGTTTTGAAACGCGCTGCGGAAATAGATTTCATAGCTGTCTTTTTCCACATAGCCCAGATGCGGCGACGCCAGCACGTTTTCCATGTACAGCAGGGATGATGTCGGCGATAGCGGTTCGCTCTCATAGACATCCAGCGCGGCAAAACCGGGCCGGCCGTGCGACAGCGCCGATTGCAGCGCATCGGTGGCAACCAGTTCGGCGCGACTGGCATTGACGAACAAGGCATCCGGCTTCATGCAGGCCAAATCGACCGACGTCACGATGCCGCGCGTGGCTGCATTCAGGCGCAGGTGCAGCGTGAGGACATCCGCCATGCCAAAGAATTCTGCCTGCGACGCCGCCACCTGATAGCCATCCTGCGCCGCGGCCGCGCAACTGCTCGCGCGGCCCCACACCACGACATGCATGCCAAAGGCCTGGCCATAAGCGGCGACGATGCGGCCTATGCGGCCGTAACCAAAGATACCCAGCGTGCGACCCTTCAATGCGCGGCCCAGCGTATTGTGCGCAACCGCCGTCGAGGCGATTTGCCACATGCCGTCTTTCAGGTTGCTGACGTATTGCGGCAACTTGCGCATGGCGGCCATGATCAAGGCCCAGGTCAGTTCAGCCGGCGCGGTGGGGTCGCCCACGCCCTCGGTAATCGTGATGCCGCAGGCAGCAGCAGCCTGCAGATCGATGTGGCCGCTGACCTTGCCGGTTTGCGCAATCAGCTTCAGCCGCGGCAGTTTTTCCAGCAAGGGACGCGACAGTGCAGTGCGTTCGCGTATCAGCACCAGCGCATCGAAATCGGCGAGGCGGATCGCCAGTTGCCCGACGCCGCGCGCACTGTTGGTAAATACCTTGACCTCATGCCCGGCCAGCATTGAAAAACAGTCGAGCTGGCGCACGCAGTCCTGGTAGTCATCAAGTATCGCGATTTTCATACAACAACTCCGGGTAGTCTGGCAGCAAGGGCAACGTATTATCCGACAGCCGGGCCGGACGCGCAGCATCTTCGATGCCGCGCAACATCAGCGCCCTGCGTGATCAGGTGCCATGGATGGCCGCCACATCGGGATGAGCGGCAGAGTTTGCCTGCCGCGCCTCCACCCTGGCACGTATGCGTTCCCACATCCGGTCATGCAAGGGCATCAGAATCACATTGCAGATGGGCTCGAGTACCGCCGCCACGCCACCTATCGCGACCGAGCCGGTCATCACATACAGGATGCCGAACGATACGCCCATGTGCATGCCGATTTGACTGGTGGTTTTTGCTGCTGTGACCATGATGACCATCCTTGCTGTTCATTGAAGCCCGTGAGCCATGAACCGATGATAGTCACTCAGATGAAATAGAACAAATTGATTTGCCTTACAGAATCAATAGCGGGTGGCTATGTGAGAGGTTTTCTTACTGGCAACACTGGCTTCGCGTAAAATCAAAAGCAGTTACACCACCCTACACCGGGATACACCGTGCCTCATCGCATCATTGCCGTCATCATCCTGCCGTTTCGCCTGATCGGGAAATCAACATCTTCCGTACTGGCGGTGCAAAACCGGGAACGCGTGCGCCTGCTGGAAGAAATGCACCAGATGCGCGGCTTGCTGCCCTTGTTGATGAAGCAGCGCAACGGTTACCGCTGGACCGAGCTCGATCGCAAACGCATCCGGGTGCACTTCCACAAGCTGGTCGAAATGAGTCCTTACATGGTGCTGTTTGTCGCGCCGGGCGGATTCCTGGTGTTGCCTATACTGGTCTGGTGGCTGGACCGACGCCATCTGCGAAATGATGCTGCTACAGCGGCCTCGGCAATAGACAACACCGAGTCATAGCGTAGCCGTCAAACGGCTAAATGCGCCGGACGCCAGATAAAGCGCAGCACCGCATCGACGACGAAGCATGCGCACCAGACCAGCCACAAACTCCACAGATTGTGCGACAGGAAATGTGCGCCGCGCAGCATTTGCACCAGGCTCATCACGATGCCAAACAGCAGGCTGACAGCCAGTATCCCGCGCGCCAGCTGCGGCTTGATTTCGCGCAAGGCGAAATATCCGGCGGCCAGTGCAAAGCCACCAGAGGCATGGCCGCCCGGCCAGCACAAACCCGGCCCCGCGATCTTGCTGATCTGGCCAAACAGCGGAAACCACTGCGCCGTTCCGCCGAAGACATTGATATCCCACGGGCAGGAATGCACGCTGGCGCCTTTCAGGGTTTGCACCAGGTACGCCGCACTCGCGCCCATCAGCACAAACAGCGTCAACGGCCGGCGCCATGGCCGCAGTATGGCGATCCAGTTGCTGGCGAGCGCCAGCACTATGCAAATGATCAGCACCCACACGGTAATCAACTTCAATACCGTATGACCCCAGAACTCAAGCCAGCCGGCATTGCGCAGCGAAAACTGCTGGCTGACCGGATCAAAAAACTGCTTTGCCAGCCAGAAATCCAGCGTGCCATCGCGCGCTATCCATGT
>NZ_JAUSME010000052.1 GCF_030645555.1 Herminiimonas sp. | reverse complement strand
TTTTTTCTTGTTTCTGTTATTCCCAGCATTTAATTAAGGAGACGATCATGACTAGCCGTGAACAGCAAATTCAGACTTTGAACAAAGAGTGGGCCGAAAATCCGCGCTGGAAAGGTATCAAGCGCAACTACACCGCGGAAGACGTGGTCCGTCTGCGCGGCTCGCTACAGATCCGTCACACGCTGGCTCAGCGCGGCGCGGAAAAACTGTGGGACCTGTGCAATAACGAACCTTTCGTCAACACGCTGGGCGCCCTGACCGGCAATCAGGCGATGCAACAGGTCAAGGCTGGCTTGAAAGCGATTTACCTGTCGGGCTGGCAAGTCGCCGGCGACGCCAACCTGGCCGGCGAAATGTATCCTGACCAATCGCTGTATCCAGCCAACTCGGTGCCCATGGTCGTCAAGCGCATCAACAACACCTTCCAGCGCGCAGACCAGATTCAATGGTCGGAAGGCAAGGGCGATATCGATTTCTTTGCCCCTATCGTGGCCGATGCCGAAGCCGGTTTTGGCGGCGTCCTGAATGCCTATGAATTGATGAAGTCGATGATAGAAGCCGGCGCTGCCGGCGTGCACTTCGAAGACCAGCTGGCATCGGTAAAAAAATGCGGCCACATGGGCGGCAAGGTGCTGGTGCCTACGCGTGAAGCGGTCGAAAAACTGAATGCCGCGCGTCTGGCCGCCGATGTATCCGGCACGACCACGCTGGTCATTGCGCGTACCGATGCAGAAGCCGCCGACTTGCTGACTTCCGATGTGGATGAAAACGACCAGCCTTTCCTGACCGGTGAACGCACGGTCGAAGGTTTCTACAAAACCCGTGCCGGCTTCGATCAAGCTGTGTCGCGCGGTCTGGCTTACGCGCCATATGTCGACATGTTGTGGTGCGAAACCGGCAAGCCGGACCTGGTCTTCGCGCAAAAATTTGCCGATGCTATCCATGCCAAGTTTCCCGGCAAGATGCTGGCCTATAACTGCTCGCCATCCTTCAACTGGAGGAAAAACCTGGACGACGCCACCATTGCCAAATTCCAGACCGAACTGGGTGCGATGGGTTACAAGTTCCAGTTCATCACGCTGGCTGGCTTCCATTCACTGAACTACTCGATGTTCAATCTGGCGCACGGCTATGCACGCCA
>NZ_JAUSME010000108.1 GCF_030645555.1 Herminiimonas sp. | reverse complement strand
AATTGATCGGCAGGAACCGGGCGGCTGAACAAATAACCTTGTGCCTGATCGCAGCCCGATTCGTCCAGGAAAGCCCGTTGCGCTTCGGTTTCCACGCCCTCGGCGATGACTGTCAGTTGCAGGGTATGTCCGAGCTGGATGATGGCCTTGACGATAGAGGCGCCATCGGCATCGTTGAGCATATCCCACACAAACGATTGATCTATCTTGAGCTTGTCTACAGCCAGCTGCTTCAGGTAGGACAGGCTGGAATAGCCGGTGCCAAAGTCGTCAATCGACAGCTTCACTCCCATCGCCTTCAAACCATGCAGCGTCTTGATCGTGGCGGCCACATCCTGCAGCAGGATGGATTCGGTCAATTCCACTTCCAGGCGGTCTGGTCGCAATCCTGAAGCGGCCAGCGCATTCGACACCAGTTCCAGTACGTTGCCGCGCTTGAACTGCAAGGCAGAGAAATTGATCGCCATCACTGGCGCTGCCGGATATTGATTTTGCCAAATGCTCGCCTGGCGACATGCTTCGCTGAGCACCCACTCGCCCATCTGGACGATATGGCCGCTGCGTTCGGCCAGTGCAATGAACTTGCCAGGGGGGATCAGTCCGTCGCTTGGATGTTGCCAGCGTATCAGCGCTTCTACGCCGACGATGCGGCCAGTGCGTATATCGACCTGGGGTTGATAGTGGAGCAGGAATTCGTGGTTCCGCAGGGCGCTGGCCAAGCCGCCTGTGAGCCGGATCTGCTCTGCCAGGCCGGCATTCATGGCGCGCGTGAAGAAGCGATAGGTGTTGCGCCCGGCCTCCTTGGCGCTATCGACTGCAGTATGGGCATTCTTGAGTACGGTATCGAAATCGTTGCCATCGTTGGGGAATACACCTATCCCTATGGAGCCGGAGATATTGAGCAGATGGTCGGCGATGGCAATGGGTTCTATAAAGGCATCGCGGATAACATTCGCAATGTCTGCAATGCCGAGTACATCGTAATTCCCCGTCAACAGGACGGCAAATTCATCGCCGCTCAGGCGACTGATGGTGGCGGTATGGGGCATGGATTGGCGCAGTCGTTCCACGACCATGACGAGTACCTGGTCGCCGACAGCATAGCCCAGGCTGTCGTTGATTTCCTTGAAGCGATCCAGGTCGAGGTAAATCAGGGGGACCAGAGTGTTTTCGCTTTTCGCGATGAGTGCCGCGAGCTCGAAGCGGTCGCGCAGCAACAGACGGTTGGGGAGCTGGGTCAGCGGATCGAAGTGGGCCAGGAACTCCAGTTTTTCCTTGGCTGCAGTATGTTCGGCGCGTGTGCGCAAAGTCACGATGCCGTAGGCAAGGTCGTTGGCCATTTCTTCCAGAAGATGCAACTCTTCGGGATCGAAGGCATCCGGTTCGCGTGCATACATGGTGAGCGCGCCCAGTACCTTGGCATCGCAGATCAGAGGCAGCGCAACGCTCGATTGATAACCATGCTGGAGCGCAGCTTCGCGCCACGGCGCCATGACCGGGTTGCTCAAGACACTTTGATTGACACTGGGCTGCCCGGTGCGGATAGCCACGCCTGTCGGCCCCTGGCCGCGCTCGGTATCGTCCCACGATATATTGATTTTTTCGAGATACGCGCTTTCTTTTTCGTAACCGGATTGCGCAATGGGCCGTACCGACTTGAATTCGTCCTGTTCCGCATAACCGACCCAGGCCATCAGGTAACCGCCGCTTTCCACGCACAGGCGGCAGATTTCAGCCAGCAACTTGTGTTCATCATCAGCATGCACCAGCGCCATGTTGCAGTCGCTGAGCAGGCGCAAGGCACGGTTAAGCTTCTTTTGTGCAACTGCACTCTGCCGCAGTTCTTCCGTCATGCCTTCTGCCATGGCCAGTGCGCGCGCGCGCCCGGTTGCCAGCAGCCATACCACGAGTGCCAGCAGCATGCTGGCCACGGTGCCGGTCACGGCTATGATATTGGCCTTGTCGCTTTTAAGGCGGGCGTCGAATTGTTCATACGAATCGATCGCCACCGTCCAGTCGTGGCCAAAGAGCGAAAGGCGCTTGACCGTGTGAAATTCGGAAGTCGGATTGTCATGACCGCTACGGCTGTTCGAGTCGAACATCAACTGCTTCTTTTCGATCGCATCACCGTCGTAGATTTCCAGATTCAACGTGGCGCTGTGTTCGCCAAAACGTTCCCCCAGTATGCCTTCCATCAAGTCATTCATGCGGAAGGGTGCATAGATCCAGCCGATCAGCTGGGTACGGCGCTCAGCGATGGTTGGATTTTCTGTCTGCTCGCGATAGATAGGCAGATACATCAGGAAGCCGGATTGCATATCCTGTTGGGGTTCCTGTATCAGTTGCACCTTGCCGGAGATGATGGTTTGTCCTTCATCGCGCGCTCTTTCCATTGCCTTGCGGCGCACCGGCTCGGAATGCATGTCGTAGCCTATGGCGCGCTGATTGCGCGCGGTGGCAGGTTCCAGGTAAATGATGGGTGTATATACATCGCGTTGGCCTGCCGGGCGGATGTCGTAAGCAGCCTGGCCATCGGCGCGGATGTCCGCGATATGTCTGGGCACGTCCTGCGGTAGCACTAGCGGGGTAAAACCTATGCCTTGAACGCCGGGATATTTGCCTTCGAACTTCAGTGCGCGCACGTAGCCGACGAATTCCTTGCGTGTTACCGATTGCGATGCTTCGAACAAGCCGGCGGCACCTTCCAGTACCTGCTCGTAACTTTGCAGGCGCCGGTTGATGTTTTCGACGATTTCATTGGCACGGAAATCGAATTCATCCTGCAGTGTCTTGCGCGCCGCTACGCGCGGTGCATCCTGCAGAACGTAGGTCAGCGTCAGACTCAAGAAGAGGATGATCCAGGGAATGAATAGAAAGATTCTGGAAGAGATTGCTCTGTTTAGCATTGTCGAAGTTTAGGCTGGCAAGAATACTGTCATTGCTATCGGTCAGTCGGATGTTGTGACCTCGCCATGCAGTGTAAAGCTGTACTGCAATGAATTTGCATTGTAACCATTACTTTATTGACTGAGTGAGAATTGGCCGAATGCCCGTAGCCATCAGCAGCCATAGTGACGGGCATTTTTGCAGGTACAGAAGCAGCTGGACGGCCGTGTACTAGGCTTCAGGATGAAGAGTAATAAATGCTGCAATGGCCATCAGCGAAAACAGCGCCGCCAGTGCAAAAGCATAGCTGGGTGAGATTATCCACAGCGCGCCGGCCGTGAGCGAGGCTGGAAGATAGAGCAAGCCTGTCACGAAGTTATACACGCCGACAGCCGTGGCGCGGCGTTCCGGCTCTATGTCCGCGATGAAGGCCTTGCTCTGTGACTCGTCTATCGCGTAAAAGCAGCCATAGATGGCAAACACAGTGATGATTTCCCAGCGGCTAAGGGCAAACACCAGCCACAGATTGATCAGCCCGTAGACGATATAGCCCAGCACAATGATGTGGCTGCGGCCTATCCGGTCGCCAAGCTTGCCTACCAGCGGCGCCGCCAGCACGCAGGTGATATTGAACAAGGCATAGAGCAGCACGATGTCGGTCATGCTGAAGCCGACCTCGTGTGCCTTCAGCAGCAGAAAGCCCAGGCTGAAATAGGCCAGCGAAAAAAGCCCCGCCGGTATCAGGAAGCGCTTGAATGCGGGACTCAGCAAGCGCCAGTTCTGATTGACGCTTTCGCGTTCATGCGCAACGCCGGGCTGGTCCTTGACCCGGGACAATACAAGGACGCTGAGGACGGCCGGGATGACGGCGATCCAGAAAAGAATCTGATACGTGTCTGCCGACTCGCCCAGCCATGACAAGAGGCCATAGGCGGCCAGCGGCCCCAGCACCGCGCCCGACTTGTCGAGCGCCTTGTGCACGCCAAAGGAAAAGCCGCGCGTCTCCGGCGTGGCGATCGATGACAGCCATGCATCGCGCGGTGGTCCGCGAAAACCCTTGCCTAGTCGCTCGATGATGCGAAACATGCTGAGACCAACGATGGAGCTTGTGATCAAAAGGATGGTCTTGGCCAGGGTAGAAAAGCCATAGCCTGCGATCGCAAAGATCTTGCGCTTGCCGCTGCGGTCAGATAACCAGCCGGCAAGGTAATTCAGCGAAGAGGCGGAGAAATCGGCGAGTCCTTCTATCAGTCCCAGCAATGCGCTGGAGGCGCCGGCGATAGTTGTGAAAAAAATCGCAAATACGGAAAAAATCATTTCCGAGCTGAGGTCGGTGAGAAAGCTCACCAGGCCCAGCTTGAGTATGTCGGGGTGGAGTTTGCGCCGGCTTGTGACGGGGGATGCCGGCGTGGATGCGTCGTCGCTGGAATTGTTGCTCATGCCTATCCCCGTGCTGTTTTACTGACGATGATATGGCTGCGCTGCTGCAATAGCAAGATGCGGAAGTCGGCGGGCAGTCTGTCTGGGCGCCGCATCTAACGCCCAGTTCATATCAAATCAAATGCATGGCCGACGATAGCCGTCGCGTACGCCTTCTTTTGACATGACCCATTGCCATAACTGAATATCGCGCGCGCGGAATGCGCCGGCACAAGACAAGAGGTAATAACGCCACATGCGGTAAAACCGCTCGCCCAGTTCGCGCTCGAAACGCGGCCATGCAGCGTCGAAATTCCTGAACCATGCCATCAGGGTCTTGTCGTAATCGGCGCCGAAATTATGCACGTCTTCGATCACGAACAGATGGTCTGCGGCATCGCCGATCTGGCCGACCGATGGCAGATCGCCGTTGGGAAAAATATACTTGTCTATCCACGGATCGGGGGCGGATTTGCGCATGTTCTTTCCTATCGTATGCAGCAGGAACAAGCCGTTCTTGTTCAGGCATCGGTGCACCATCTGCATATAGGTCCGGTAATTTTTGCGGCCTACATGTTCAAACATTCCGATACTGGCGATCGCATCGAATTGCTCGTGCATTTCGCGATAATCCTGCAGGCGGAATTCCAGCGGAAGATGGGGGTAGCGCTGCCTGGCCCATGCAACCTGTTCCCTGGAGATGCTGATGCCTACGCATTGCACACCATAATTTTCAGCCGCATAGGCCATGAAGCTGCCCCAGCCGCAGCCTATATCCAGCACGCGCATGCCCGGTTTGAGTTGCAGTTTGCGACAGACCATGTCCAGCTTGGCGGTCTGCGCATCTTCCAGGCAGTGCGCATTTTCCCAGTAGCCGCAGGTATAGGTCATACGGGAATCGAGCATCGCGGCATAGAAATCATTGCCGAGATCGTAGTGCACCTCGCCAACCTGTTTTGCGCGCTTGATATCCTGCCGGTTCAGCAGCTTGGCAGTGAGTGCGTGGCCGAGCAGGCGCAAGGGCCGGATTTGATCAGTCAGTCTGGTGCGTAAAAGACGCGCGAAGAATTCATCCAGTTCTTCGGTATCCCATGCGCCATCCATATACGCTTCACCCAAGCCCAGATTGCCTTTGGAAAAAGCCCGTTCCGGTACGCCTCCTGCTTTCAACTGCATGTCCCAGGGACTGGAACCGTTGATCTGGATGGCTGCCTTGCCCAGCAGATCAGCCATGGCGCGATAGAGGCGCGAGTTTTTTGCAGTGTATGACGCACCGCCCTGGGAAAAAATTTGAGAAGACATTAAAGGCTCCTTTCGATTGATGACCAAAGACTCGTTTTTATCTATGCGACTGATAAGGCAATTGCTGTAGGGGTTCTTGTCTGTGTAAAAAAACCTGGCGTAAAAATAAGTATTAATTATGCATATTAAATTAGCATTTGACTCGCGCACACTTTTTTATTGTTCGTTCGAAAACTTTAATTGCCGCTGTGACACAGTGCCCTGTCATTCAGACCAGGCTTGCGGCAAGAGTTCAAAATATCGAGTTGTAATTGTGTCTTATATGCGGAAATAATTTTTCAATCTGGGTGAAGTTTGATCTAACGCAATCAGAGATTTCCGTTCGGCAATATAATTTCTCCAGTTTCTGTTGCGGTCGTCCGTGTTGAGAGCGACGCGCAGCAAGTTGTAACGATTACTAATCTATTTGCCCGGAGAAATACACATGCGTACCAACCTGCCTGTCACCAATACCGAACACATGCTGAAGGAGGGCATGTCCCTGGTATCGAAAACAGACACCAAGGGCCGTATTACCTATATGAATCCGGCATTCATGGAGATGAGCGGATTTTCAGAAGATGAATTGATGGGTGCGCCGCATAACATCATTCGTCATCCCGACATGCCTGAAGAGGCTTTTGCCGATATGTGGCAGACCCTCAAGTCGGGTTTGCCATGGACGGGCATCGTTAAAAACCGCAGCAAGAATGGTGATTACTACTGGGTGCGCGCCAATGTCACTCCGGTGCGTGAAGATGGGCAGATAGTCGGTCACATGTCGGTACGTAACAAACCCAGCGCCGAGCAGGTAGCGGGTGCAGCAAAAATATATGCGTTGTTCAAGGCCGGTCAGGCCAAAGGTCTGGCGATCAAGCGCGGCGCAGTCGTATCAACAGGTTTGTCGGGCAAGCTGGCAGCGTGGGGCAACACCGGATTGAGCGTGCGCATAGGCGTGAGCATGAGTGTGATTTTGGCGTTGATGCTGGCTTTGGGTATTGCCGCCACGACTGCGGCGGCGGATGGCGTGCGCTGGTACTGGTACGGCGGTACAACCATCGCCGGCGCAGCCTTGACGCTGCTGGTGTGGGCCCGCTTGCATGCCTCTGTAATACGGCCCTTGAAAACGATGATAGAAGGAGCGCGCGCCATTGCAGGCGGCGATTTGACGGTGCATTTCGCCACAGAGCGGCATGATGATATAGGGCAGTTGCAGCAGGCATTGCAGCAAATGAACGTCAATTTGCGCTCGGTGATAGGTGATGTGCGCGCCAATGCCGATACGATCACGACGGCCACGCATGAAATCACGGTAGGCAATATGGATTTGTGCGGACGCACCGAATCACAGGCATCGAGCCTGGAAGAAACGGCGTCCAGCATGGAGGAATTCGCTTCGACCGTGAAACAGAATGCAGAGAATGCGCATCAGGCAAACCAGCTGGCCTTGTCTGCATCGGAGGTCGCCAGCAAAGGCGGCGCGGTGGTGGAAAAAGTCGGCGCGACGATGGATGAAATCAGTACATCCGCAAAACGGATCGTCGATATCATCAGCCTGATCGACGGTATTGCCTTTCAAACCAATATCCTGGCCTTGAACGCAGCGGTCGAAGCCGCGCGTGCAGGTGAGCAGGGCAGGGGATTTGCCGTGGTCGCGGCAGAGGTAAGAAGTCTGGCGCAACGTTCGGCGAGTGCGGCGAAGGAGATCAAGACCTTGATCGACCATTCGGTAGAAAAAGTGGATGTTGGCAATCGCCTGGTTGGCGATGCGATGACGACGATGAGCGACATCGTCAGTTCAGTCCAGCAAGTCAACGACATCATGAAAGAAATCGCGGTCGCCAGCCGGGAGCAAAGCAGCGGGATAGATCAGGTCAATCTGGCGATTGCGCACATGGATCAGGTGACGCAGCAAAATGCGGCGCTGGTCGAGCAGGCCGCCGGTGCTGCAGCCAGTCTGGAAGAGCAGACGGTGCATTTGCAGAAAACCATCTCGGTGTTTAAAACGGGGCGTAATAATGTCGTTGTCGGCGCCCAGAGATTGCCCGTCGCACCAGCAAGCTTGCAGATGCAACAGGGTGCGCGCAAACCGCTGCTACTATCCAAAACGCTGCATTGAGTTGCCTTGACTCAAAGATGCAGTGATTCTTTCAGATGGAATTACGCTGCCGGCGTACTGTCCCTGGCTGATGCCTTGACCCAGATGGTCATGCGCACACCCCAGGCAGCTTCAAAAGCGATGATTTTTTTGATCAGCCGTTCGTCCAGTACATGATCGGTCGACAATAATAAAAAATTGTCCTGACCGATCAAGTCGCGCGCGATGATCATGCCGGGTTTCAGTTGGGATGTGAACAATTCGCTCTGTGCTTCTGTCGTCGGGTTGATTACGCCATTGATCACTTCCTGGAAAGCGAGCACGACTGCCGGATCGTAGCGTTTGCCTTCGCCGCGCAGAACCATGTTGAATGCCTGGTCGTTGCGTAATTCTTTCTGCAGCAGCGTGCCGTTTTGCAGGTTTTCATAATCGCTGGCGATGGCAAGAATGCGCGCACCGAGCGGAATTTCCGATCCTGCGAGCCGATCGGGATAGCCGCCGCCATCAAAACGTTCCTGTTGCGAACGGATGATGTGCGCAATCGATGTCATGTCTTCCAGTGGCATCAGCAATTGCTCGCCGTGTATGGTGAATTTTTGGTAAATGCGGAGTGTGTCGCTATTCATCAGATTGAGCGGTGTCGCCAGCAGTTCATCTGAAAATCCGATCTTGCCGATGTTGTGCAGCAGGCCGGCGACGAAAATTTCCTGGGCGTCGTTGAAGCTGACGTTCATGCGTCCTGCGATGCGTCTGGCGAGATCGGCGACACGTCGCGAGTGACCTGCCAGGTGTCCGGCGCGCATCTCGATCAGGTTGGAGAAAATCTTGATCGTGGTCAGGAAGCTGCTCTTCAACTTGGCATTCAGGCCGGTCAGATTGGCATTGACTTCCTTCAGTTCAGTCGTCCGTTCTTCAACCAGATGCTCAAGACCATCGTGTGCTTTTTGCAATGCCACTTCCGCCGCTTTTTGCTGCGTGATGTCCTGCAGCACTTCGATGGCGCCCACAATCTGGCCGGCCGGATTGTGCAGGGCTGCGGCAGAAAATGAGAGCCAGCGTCCGGCTTCACCCAGATGCGGAAAAAAATCCTCGATTTGGTAAGTGCCCTTGATGACGCTTGAGCGGCGCGGTTTGTCGCGATAGAGAACGTTGACGTTTTCCTCTATCGTGCCGGAAACAATCAGGTCGACCAGCAATGGTCTTTCGTGCGTATACAGCAAGCGCCAGTGGTTGCGCGTGCCCACCATTTCGACGGCGGTCAAGCCGCTGATGAGTTCGCAAGCCCGGTTCCAATCCGTGATGACGTGCTCATTATTGATTGCAAATGTCGGGACCGGACTGCCTTCGAAAAACTCGGAGACGTCCGCTGCCATCAGATTAGGGTTGGGTGATGCGGCGGAAGGCTGTTGGCTGGAAGGCTGCATTTGTTTGTTCTCGCTATCGTTGGCACTCATGTTGCAGCATGAGTTTTCTGTAATGCTCACGGTTGTTTGCCTTGTGAGTATATTCTGTTCGCATGCCCATCTGACGGGATATGATTTTCACCGAATTGTTCGGCTACATCCATAACGGCATCGTTACACCAGGCAAGCATCTGCCCGACGAAGATACCTGTGTTCGGGCGCCCTTTGCTTATGTATTTTTAAATTAATGGCAACTTGATAAGTCTGATTGCCAGTTTGCGCTGGAAGTTCATATATTTAGCTGGCAATCAGCACTGCACGCCACTTCGCTCCAGCAGTCGCACCTCATTTGTCGGTATTGCGTACGCACCCAAGCCATTGATAAATCACGATAATTCCTCTTCCGGCGTATAATGCACCCTGTCACTGTCGAGGTGGCAATGGCGGTCGAGATGGTCACGATATTCAATAGCGTCCTGCGTCTGTACTTGCACCTCGTTTCATCACCGAAGAAAACATTCAAATTTATCGAAAGAGCCAGGTCTTTTTCGGATGCGTTGCGCGGTTCCTTATCTCCGTCGTCAACGATCATGTCGCCTCCGTTAGGGGCAAGACCTGCTACAAATAATGTCTGATATTCAGCCAATAATAGTGCCCGCCGCAACCGATGCCCCGCCTGCCATCCGCTTTGAAGACTTGGGTCTGGCACCGGAAATCCTGCGTGCATTGAACGACCAGGGTTATGTACATCCGACGCCTATCCAGGCTGAGGCGATCCCGGTCGTGCTCAAGGGCATAGACTTGATGGGCGCGGCGCAAACCGGCACTGGTAAAACGGCCGGCTTTTCGCTGCCTATCATCCAGCTGCTGCTGGCGCATGCCAGTTCCAGCGCCTCGCCTGCACGCCATCCGGTGCGCGCCCTGATCCTGACGCCGACGCGCGAACTGGCCGATCAGGTTGCCGCCAATGTCAAAGCCTATTGCCGTCATACGCCACTGCGTTCGCTGGTTGTGTTCGGCGGCATGGATATGGCGCCGCAAACCGCTGCGCTGCGCGCCGGTGTGGAAATCGTCATTGCGACGCCGGGCCGCCTGCTCGATCACGTGCAGCAAAAAACGATCAATCTGTCGCAGACGCAAATCCTCGTGATGGATGAAGCCGACCGCATGCTGGACATGGGCTTTTTGCCCGACCTGCAGCGCATCATCAACCTGCTGCCCAAGCAGCGCCAGAACCTGATGTTTTCCGCGACGTTTTCGCCGGAAATCAAGAAGCTGGCTGCGACCTTCCTGAAAGATCCGGTCACGATCGAGGTCGCACGCAGCAATGCGACGGCTGAAAACGTCACGCAGATCATTTATAAAGTCGAAGAAGAAGCCAAGCGCGATGCGGTGTCCTACATCATCCGCCAGCGCGGCTTGAAACAGGTCATCGTGTTCTCGAACACCAAGATAGGCGCATCGCGCCTGGCGCGCCAGCTGGAAAACGAAGGCGTGAAAGCATCGGCCATCCACGGCGATAAAACACAGTCGGAACGCATGCAGGCGCTGGAGCAATTCAAGAAGGGCACGATAGAAGTGCTGGTGGCGACCGACGTCGCGGCGCGCGGACTCGATATCGCCGAATTGCCATGCGTGATCAATTTCGATTTGCCGTACAACGCGGAAGATTATGTGCACCGCATAGGCCGTACCGGTCGTGCCGGTGCATCCGGCGATGCAATTTCTTTATTCTCGGACAAGGATGCGCGTTTGCTGGTCGATATCGAAAAGATGATCAAGCATACTTTCGTGCCGGCGGAACTGGTCGGCTTTGCGCCGTCGTCGGCACGCAGCAATGAGCGTGGTAGCGAACGTAGTAACGAGCGCAGCAGCGAGCGCCGGCCACAGGAACGCAGTCCGCGTCGTGAAGAATCCGCCAGCCGTCCGCCACGCGCACCGGAACGTAGTGCCAGCGCACCGGCGCCTGCCAGTCGCAGTGCCTATGCGGGTGCGCCGCGCAAGGAAAAGATCGATTCCTTCTTCACCAAGCCGTATGAGCCATCGCCTTCCGCGCACGATGAAGGCAAGCCTGCCGAGCAGGCAGCAGCCAAGCCGCAGAAGCACAAGATGGCGGCCCTGCTGGGTGGCGCACCGAAGCGCTGATTTTTAAAGCTTCCATATCAAGGGCACAGCATTGTGCCCTTTTTTATTGTGCGCCAAATCGTTGTGCCCACGCCGCAATCGCGAGGCGCCAGAAGTCTGCGAGCGATTGCGCATCTGCTATCGGCAAGCCCAGAAAACGCGCAGCACGCAATAATTCATCCAGCGGATGCGCCAGATCCAGCGCCTGCGCACCGGTCTGCTTCGACAGTTTTTCACCGCTCTCATTCAAGACTACCGGCACGTGCATATAGGATGGCGTTGGCAAGCCCAGCAAGCGTTGCAGATAGATTTGCCGTCCGGTAGATTCCAGTAAATCGGTGCCGCGCACGATATGCGTGACGCCCTGATCGGCATCGTCAACGACCACCGCCAGTTGATAAGCCCAGTATCCATCGGCGCGTTTCAATACAAAGTCGCCGACTTCTGTCGCCAGATGTTGCGTGAGCGGACCCAGCCAGCGGTCGTCGAAGGTAATCGTTTCATCGGCCTGGCCTGCATCCGGTACCCGCAGGCGCAGGGTGCGCGCCGTCTTGCCGGCAGCGATGCCGTGGCGGCAGGTTCCCGGATAAATCGCGGCGCCGTCGGCAGCTATGCCCAGCCGTGAATCGGCAATTTCCTTGCGCGTGCAGCCGCAGGGATAGACATGCGCAGTCAGGCGATCGCATGCCGCTTGATACAAATCCTTGCGCTGACTTTGCACGAGCACTGCGCCATCGTGCTGCATGCCGAATGCGGCCAGTGCCTGCATGATGACTGCCACCGCGCCCGGTACAGTGCGCATTTCGTCGATGTCTTCTATGCGCAGCAGCCACGTGCCGCGATGCGCCCGGGCATCCAGATAGCTGGCCAGCGCAGCGACCAGCGAACCGGCATGCAGGGGGCCGCTGGGGGACGGGGCGAAGCGGCCAATGTAATTGCTTAATACTTCAGTCATCGCTTACTCCGCCAGCAGCATGCGCTGCACATCGGGGTCCGCCAGTCGCGTCAGCAGCCATTTCAGGCATTTGCCGCGCCCATCGGTGCGCCAGGCATAGTGCGGCGTGCCGGCGGGTTTGATTTCAGTCGTCTGTTTTTCTATCAAGGCGCCGGCGGCCAGATAGGGTGCAGCCCAGGTGCGTGGCAGATGGCCGCAGCCGAGGCCGGCGAGTTGTGCATGCAATTTGTCGCGCATGGTAGGGACCGTCAGTGTAGCCTGCCCGGTCAGCAATCCCGCAGTGACGCTGGGTAGCATGCGTCCGCTATCGCCGGTTGCAACGGCGCGGTATTGCTGGACCACGCTTGCCGCCAGCGGATCGGGTAGTCGCGCCAGCGGGTGATCGGGTGCCACTGCAAAGACCCAGTCCACTACGCCCAGCGGCCGTGTGCGGAAGCCGCCGCTGCCGCGCACCAGATCCGGTCCATCCGACGATACGCCTATGGCCAGATCCGCATCGCCGTTGATCAGCGTTTCCCATACGCCGGACAGCACTTCGGTCGAAAAGCGCAGGCGGGTGCCGGAACCCTGGGCATCGAATTCCGCGATCAGCGGCAGCATTTTTTCAAACGGGATCAGCGCATCAAGCACGATGCGCAACTCCACTTCCCAGCCGCTTGCCGTACGCTTGACGCGTTGCTCCAGTTCATCGGCGGCGCGCAGCAGATGGCGGCCTTCAGTCAGCAATTCCAGCCCGGCCGGCGTCAGCTTGGCGCGATGGCCGCGGCGATCGAACAGCAGCACGTCGAGGTCTTCTTCCAGTTTGCGTACGCTATAAGTCAGTGCAGACGGCACGCGATCCAGCGCCACAGCGGCGGCGGCAAAGCTGCCTTTGCGGTCTATCGTGTCGAGGATGCGGATGGATTCCAGCGTCAGGTTCATGGCAATTCCAATATTCAAATTATTTGAATGACTTGTCTAGAATTATGCCCTTATTTAATCCCTTCTGAAGTCCTATAGTGTTACCAGCTTAAACAGTAAAACTGTACAGAAAGGAAGACATCATGCTTGAACTTCGTAAAAGTGAAGACCGCGGCCATGCCAACCATGGCTGGCTGGATTCGCACCACACTTTTTCATTTGCCGAATACCATGACGAAAAGCATATGGGTTTCGGTCCCTTGCGCGTGATCAATGAAGACCGCGTCAATGCCGGCGCCGGCTTTGGCACGCACGGTCATCGCGACATGGAAATCATCAGTTATGTGCTGGAAGGCGAACTTGCGCATAAAGACAGCATGGGCACCGGCAGCGTGATACGTCCGGGTGACGTGCAGCGCATGAGTGCTGGCAGCGGCGTGCGGCATTCGGAATTCAATCACGCGAAAGACCGGCAGACGCATTTCCTGCAAATCTGGATACAGCCGAATGTGCTCGGCATAGCACCCAGCTATGAAGAAAAGCATTTCGCCGAGGAAGAAAAACGCGGTCGCCTGCGACTGATTGCGAGTCCCGATAGTGCCGATGGTTCAGTGCTGATCCATCAGGATGCAAAGCTGTATGTGGGTTTGTTCGATGGTGCTGAAGCTGCGTCATTGCCGCTTGCTGCCGGGCGTCGTGCTTATGTGCACGTTGCGCGGGGTGCTGTTGAGGTGAATGGTGTGGCGCTGAAAACTGGTGATGCGCTGAAATTGTCGGATGTTGCGGCTGTCGATATCCGTGGTGGTCAGCAGGCTGAAGTGCTGGTGTTTGATCTGGTTTGATTGTATTTGTTAGAAGTTATCTCGTCCATGAGGCTCAGTTGCCGGGGGTAGCCCGGCGGCTAGTTACCTTTTTTGCTTCGCCAAAAAAGGTAACCTAAAAAAGGCGACCGTGGAGCCGCTGGCCCTTCGGGCTTGCCAGTGATGCGTTGCCAAAAATGGGAAGCGAACGAAACTCGCCTGCGGCTCAGACAACGTTCACTTCTTGTTCCATTTTCGACACCGCATCACTGGCAGCGTCAAAGCGGATAACGGCCATGCTTCCTCGCCTTCGGCATCGGGCGCAGGGGTCTCGCGGCACTAATTCCCGAGTTATGTACAACGGGCAATCCATCATAGAAATTCGTTTTATCTCGATTAGCTAACGATCAAGTCATAACTGACCTATCCGGCAAACCAGGCCACAACGAAGTGCCTACCAATCCAGTATTCGTTACCTGCATTGCAAAACAAAAAAGCGCCGCATCCAAAAGATGCCGCGCTTTTTTTAATACAAGAAAACCAGCTAGAAATTACGCTTCGATATCCAGCGGCGCAAACGATTTGACCAAATCATCCAATGCCTTCAACTGCGTCAGGAATGGCTCCAGCTTGTCCAGCGGCAAAGCGCTAGGCCCATCGCATTTCGCATTCTTCGGGTCTGGATGCGCTTCGAGGAAAAGTCCGGCCAGGCCTACGCCCATGCCGGCGCGCGCCAGATCCGCTACCTGCTCACGCCGTCCGCCGGATGCTGCGCCCAGCGCATCGCGCTGCTGCAACGCGTGGGTGACGTCAAAAATAATCGGCAGATTGTTGCAGACTTTTTTCATCACGCCAAAGCCGAGCATGTCGACCACCAGGTTGTCGTAACCGAAGCAGGTGCCGCGATCGCACAGGATCAGTTGCTCGTTGCCGGCTTCTCGGAATTTCTCGACGATGTTCAACATCTGCGGTGGGCTGAGGAATTGCGGCTTTTTGATGTTGATCACGCGGCCGGTTTGCGCTAGCGCGATGACCAGATCGGTTTGCCTGGCGAGGAAGGCTGGCAGCTGCAATACATCGGCGACTTCGGCAACGATTTTTGCCTGATGCACTTCGTGCACGTCGGTGATTACGGGGACGCCGAATGCCTGTTTCACATCTTCAAAAATGCGCATTCCTTCTTCCAGTCCCGGGCCTCGATAGGAATGTATCGATGAGCGGTTGGCCTTGTCGAACGAAGCCTTGAAGACATAGGGTATGCCCAGTTTTTTGGTGACGCGGACATATTCTTCGCAGGAACGCAGCGCGAGCTCGCGCGATTCGAGCACATTGATGCCGCCAAACAGGACGAAGGGTGCTGCATTGTCGACCTGGATATCACCGGTTATTTTGATCATTTTTAGATGCTTGGGTATGCGTGAGTTAAAGGAGGCTGTGGGCGTAATGACGTTAAGCGGTCGCTGTGGCGCAATGCGGGCAGGATTGCGCGGCCACGTAGAGCGGCGACAATTGCTCGCGCGGCGTGACGGTTGCGTTGCATGCCGCGCATTGCAGCGGCAGGCTGGGTTGCAGGCGCGGATTAAGTGCAGTGCGATGATCGAAGACGAAACAGTCGCCGGTGTAATGGGCGCCGCCGACTTCTTCAAAATACTTGAGGATGCCGCCGTCCAGTTGATACACGCTGTCGTAGCCGACATTCTTCATGTATATCGCGGCTTTTTCGCAGCGTATGCCGCCGGTACAAAAGGTGACGACGGTTTTGTCTGCCAGTGCATCCTTGTTCTTTGTGACGATATCCGGGAATTCGCTGAATTTCGCTATCCGGTAGTCGATCGTGCTGTCGAAGGTGCCGACATCGACTTCAAAGTCATTGCGCGTATCCATCATGACGACTGGCTTGCCGGTATCGTCATGGCCCTGATCCAGCCAGCGTTTGAGCGTAGGTGCGTCTACCGATGGCGCGCGGCCTTCTTCCGGCTTGATCAGTGGATGCTTCATCGTGATGATTTCGCGCTTCAGTTTGACCAGCATGTAATTGAAGGGTTGATCGTCGGAGTAGCTTTCCTTGATTTCCAGGTCGGCGAAGCGTGCATCGGCCCGCAACCACTCGAGGAATTCATCTATCGCGCCGCGCATGCCGGCCAGGAACAGGTTGATGCCTTCCGGGCTGAGCAGTATCGTGCCTTTTAGCGACAGTTGATTGCATTTGGCGAGAAATTCCGGGCGCTTTTCTGCCGTGTCGTCAAAAGTAATGAATTTGTAGGCGGCGATATTCAGGAAAGTGGGTGTTGATTGCATGCTGGCGCGGTCTGGTAAGTGATTGCTCTTGTAAAGAGGACAATGTTGCATTGCTGATTCATCGAATGGCAGCCCTGCAACGGCACTGTAGCGGCATTACAGGGCGGTGCTGCCATGTATGCGCAATCCGCCATTATAAACTTCACTTGGCGAATGCTGAAATCTCTGTTGCAAGAGATGGTCGCGGTAGAATACCGCCATGATTTCTCCGCAATTTATACATCTCCGCCTCCACTCCGAATATTCGATCGTCGACGGCTTGATCCGCATCGACGATGTGATCAAGGCTGCCGCTGCCGATGCGCAGCCTGCGCTGGCCATTTCCGACCTCGCCAACCTGTTCGGCATGGTCAAATTCTATAAAGAAGCGCGCTCCAAAGGCATCAAGCCTGTCATCGGCTGCGATGTCTGGATCACGAATGACAGTGACAGGGACAAGCCCTCGCGCCTGCTGTTGCTGGTCAAGAACAAGACCGGTTATCTGCAATTGTGCGAGTTGTTGTCGAAGGCTTGGCTGACCAACCTGCATCGCGGCCGCGCCGAAATCCGTGCCGAATGGCTGGAGCAACTGGCTGCCGAGGGCGGTGCGAATGGTTTGATCGTGTTGTCCGGCGCGCACTTCGGCGATGTCGGCATCGCCATCGATAACGGCAATCTGGCTGGCGCCGAGCGACATGCGCAACGCTGGGCCGAACTTTTCCCCGGTCATTTCTATATAGAAGTGCAGCGTGCCGGCCAGCCGAATATGGATGCGCATGTGCGCCAGGCATCGGTGCTGGCGGCGAAACTGAATCTGCCGCTGGTGGCGACGCATCCGGTGCAGTTCCTGGAAAAGGATGAATTCACCGCGCATGAAGCGCGCACCTGTATTTCCGAAGGCGAGATTCTCGCCAATCCGCGCCGCATCAAGCGCTTCAACGAGCAGCAGCGCTTTACCACGCAGGCGGAAATGGCGGAACTGTTTGCCGACATGCCGCATGCGCTGCAGAATTCGGTCGAGATTGCCAAGCGCTGCAATCTGGTGCTGGAACTGGGCAAGCCCAAGCTGCCGAATTTCCCTACACCTGATGGTTCGTCCATCGATGAGTTTTTGGTGAAAGAAGCACAGCGCGGCCTGGATGCGCGGCTGGAACATCTGTACCCCGATCCGGCAGTGCGTGAGCAAAACCGCGAGCGCTATCAGACGCGATTGAAGTTCGAGACCGACACCATCATCCACATGGGTTTCCCCGGTTACTTCCTGATCGTGGCGGACTTTATCAAGTGGGCAAAAAACAATGGCGTGCCGGTAGGTCCTGGCCGTGGTTCGGGTGCCGGCTCGTTGGTCGCGTATTCATTGCTGATTACCGATCTGGACCCGTTGCAGTACAACCTGCTGTTCGAGCGCTTCCTCAATCCTGAGCGCGTTTCGATGCCCGATTTCGATATCGACTTTTGTCAGGAAGGGCGCGATCGCGTCATTCAATATGTGAAGGATCAGTACGGCAAGGATGCAGTATCGCAGATCGCCACCTTTGGCACGATGGCGGCCAAGGGCGCGGTGCGCGATGTCGGCCGCGTGCTGGATTTCGGTTACAACTTCTGCGACGGCATTTCCAAGCTGATCCCGTTCAAGCCGGGCAAGCTGGTGACGATATCGGATGCGATCAAGGAAGAGCCGCTGCTGGCCGAGCGCCTGGAAAATGAAGAAGAGGTCAAGCAGCTGCTGGAGCTGGCGCAAAAAGTCGAGGGCATCGCGCGCAACATCGGCATGCATGCGGGCGGTGTGCTGATTGCGCCGGGCAAGCTGACCGATTTCTGTCCGCTGTACACGCAGGGCGGCGACGCCGGCGTGGTGTCACAATACGACAAGGACGATGTCGAAGCAGTCGGCCTGGTGAAGTTCGACTTTTTGGGTTTGACCACGCTGACAATACTTGATCGTGCGGTGCGTTACATCAAGGATCTAGATCCGGCGCTGGCCGATTTCGCGCTGGAAAATCTGCCGCTCAACGACAGGCCGTCGTACGAATTGCTGACCAAGGCGAAAACCGTCGCCGTGTTCCAGCTGGAAAGCCGCGGCATGCAAGGCATGCTGAAGGATGCGCGGCCGGATCGCTTTGAAGACATTATCGCGCTGGTCGCGCTGTACCGTCCGGGCCCGATGGATCTGATTCCGGATTTCTGCCGCCGCAAGCACGGCGAACGCTTCGAATATCCCGACCCGCGCACCGAAGCCATTCTGTCGGAAACCTACGGCATCATGGTTTATCAGGAGCAGGTCATGCAGATGGCGCAGGTCATCGGTGGTTACTCGCTGGGCGGCGCGGATCTGTTGCGTCGCGCGATGGGCAAGAAGAAGGCCGAGGAAATGGCCGAGCATCGCGAGCTGTTCCGTGCCGGTGCGGCGAAGAATGGCTTGAGTGCAGAAAAAGCCGATGAAATATTCGACTTGATGGAAAAATTTGCCGGCTACGGCTTTAACAAGTCGCATGCTGCTGCTTATGCCTTGCTGTCGTATCACACTGCCTACCTGAAGGCGCATCATCCGGCCGCATTCATGGCAGCCAACTTGTCGCTGGCAATGGATGACACCGACAAGATCAAGATCCTGGTCGAGGACGCGATCGATATCTGCGGCTTGAGCCTGCTGCCGCCGGATATCAATCAATCCGACTATCGCTTCATACCGGTCGGCGAGGCAGGCAAGAAAGCCACGCAGATACGTTACGGCCTGGGTGCGGTCAAGGGCTCGGGCAAGGGTGCGATCGATGCGATCGTGGCCGCGCGCCAGGAAAAACCGTTTACCGATCTGTTCGATTTTTGCAAACGGGTCGACAAGCGGCAGATCAACCGCCGCACGATCGATGCGCTGATCCGGGCCGGTGCTTTCGACTGCTTCGCTGTCGATCGCGCGATTCTGCTGGCTTCGGTCGGCTTTGCGATGGAGTGTGCGGAGCAGGCGGAAGCGTCAGCGAACCAGGTCAGTCTGTTCGGTGGCGACGACAGCGATCTGGAAACGCCGCCCGAATACGTGAAGGTCGCGCCATGGAGCGACAAGCAAAAGCTGACGGAAGAAAAAGCGGCCCTGGGCTTTTACCTGTCCGGGCATTTGTTCAATGCATATGCGGATGAGGCGCGCCGTTTTGCACGCACCCGCCTCAACGATTTGTCGCCGTCGCGCGAAGCCAGGTTGATGGCCGGCGTGGTGTCGGGTTTGCGCACGCAGATGACGCAGCGTGGGCGCATGATCATCGTCACGCTCGATGACGGCAGCGCCACAGTGGACGTGACTGTGTATAACGAAGTGTATGACGCCAACCGCAATCTGTTCAAGGAAGATGAATTCCTTGCGGTGTCAGGCAAGATATCGGAAGACCGCTTCTCCGGCGGCTTGCGTATCACCGCCGAAAAAGTGATGGATATCGCCGCCGCACGCATCCAGTATGCAAAATGCGTGCGCCTGTCCCTGCAGGCATCGGCCGACATCAGCGTATTGATGGCAACCCTGCAATCGGCAGCCCGCGCAGATGGCAGTCCGGTCGTGATCCAGTACCAGAATCCGAAAGGTGTGTCGGAGCTGTGTCTGGCCGAGCAGTGGCGCATCAATCCGGACGACAATATCAAACAAAAACTGATCGATTTATATTCGGAAAAAAATGTACAGATCGCCTACGAATGACCGCATGAATTTGTTCAATACAAAAGAAACGAAAGCGCAATTCATCCTTTCACTATTGCCCATTACCTTGTTTTTTCCGATAGGCATAGGGTATACCGTCATCGTCATGTTCTTGGTGGCCTTGCTGCTGGGTGGGCATTACCGTGACAGATGGCAGGCGATCAAGGACAGCCCCATGTTCCTGCCAGTGATGGGTTTGCTGGTGGTGACCAGTGTTGCCGGATTGTTTCTTGAACGTCCGGATGGATTCTGGAAAGCGTTTATGCATTACCAGATTTATCTGGTGCTGCTGGTGTTTATCAGCGTTGGTGCAGGGCGCTGGCAACAACGTGCACTGAATGTTTTTTTCGCTGGCGCAGTGCTTGCAGCGACCTTGTTTTATCTGAATTTTTTCCAGTTCCTGCCGGAATGGGACTTGGTTCAGAACTACCGTGTCTATGCCGGTAATAAATCTAAATTGATATGTATATTGCTGGGTATTGCGGGTGGCTGGATGTTGAATGAAATTTGCGTGCACCATGAGCACAAGTGGCTGCGTATTGCGATGCTGTTGTACACGGTGGTTGCATTGCTGTTCCTGGCGAAAACCCGCACTGGAAGTCTGATATTCATTATCGGAAGTGTATTGGTCTTGCTGCGCTACATCACTTTTTCCTGGCGCAGCGTAGTGCTGGTACTCGGGACGGTGGCAGTCATTGCTGTCGCGTGGCAAAGCGCAACCA
>NZ_JAUSME010000106.1 GCF_030645555.1 Herminiimonas sp. | reverse complement strand
TAGATGAGGAAATCATCGGCGTTATCGGCATTTATGACGATATTACCGAACTGAAGCAGACGACTTTTCGTGAGAACCTGCGCACGAAAATTCTGGAAATGCTGACAGAAGAAGCCTCCTTATCCGATACTTTGATGGTGCTGGTCCTGGGCGTTGAAGAGCAGGAGCCGGACGCACGCTGCTCGGTGCTGCTGCTGGACAACGATGGCAAGCATCTTGCAATTGGCGCTGCTCCCAATTTGCCGAACGACTACAACCAGGCAATTACCCTTGCTGAAATCGGCATCGGCGTGGGTTCATGCGGCACTGCTGCATTTACCGGCGAGCGGGTCATTGTCGAGAATGTCCACGAACATCCTTACTGGCAGCCTTACCTAGCACTGGCCGAACAGGCGTCCATCGCATCGTGCTGGTCAGAGCCGATCAAGAACGGCCATGGGAAGGTTCTCGGCACCTTTGCGATCCATCATCAACGGCCGCATGCTCCTAGTCCCACAGATATTCAATTCATAGAACAGATGGGCAAACTGGCTGAAATCGTCATTGAACGATGCCGTTCCAACGAAGAGCTAAAGTTGGCGTTCATGGTTTACCAGACAAGCAGCGAGGGCATGATGATTGTGGACGGCGAGAGCCGGATCATCGCAATCAACCCCGCATTCACCGACATGATGGGATATACGCTGGACGAACTGGCGAACAAGGATGCGCAATTCCTGCAATCCGATCGTCATGAGGCCAAAGGCACCGAGGGGATGGCCGAACAACTGGCCGCGGCAGGGAAGTGGCAAGGCGAAATATGGAACCGGCGCAGGAATGGTGAGATATTCCCTGCATGGCTCACCATCAACACCATTTACGATAATGGTGGTGCTGTCCATCGACGCGTATTCCTGTATGCCGACATTTCAGAGAAAAAGAAAAATGAAGAAGCAATATGGCATCAGGTCAATTTCGATCAACTGAGCGGATTGCCGAACAGGCGCATGTTCAATGAGCGCCTGGAACAGGCAATCAAGAAGAGCAAGCGCGACAATTCCAAGCTCGCGTTGATGTTCCTCGACCTCGACAGGTTCAAGGAAGTCAACGATACCCTCGGCCATGATATAGGCGACCTGCTATTGGAGGAAGCCGCAAATCGCCTGGTCAGCTGCATTCGCGAGACCGACACTGTGGCTCGTTTCGGTGGCGATGAATTCACTATCCTGCTGCCTGATATCGCTGACCTCGGCAATATCGGGCGCGTTGCGCATACCATTCTCGAGGCAATGGTGAAGCCGTACCAACTGGGTATAGAGAAAGCCTATGTATCAACCAGCATCGGCATTTCACTGTACCCGGACGATGCGACGGATGCGGCCTCCCTGTTGAAGAATGCCGACCAGGCGATGTATGCAGCCAAACACCAGGGGCGCAATAGGTTCAACTACTTCACCCCCGCCATGCAGATAGCGGCCCAGCACCGTATGCGCATTGCCAATGACCTGCGTGAAGCGCTCGCAGAGCAGCAATTTCGGGTGCACTATCAACCGATCATTGAACTGGCCACTGGCGATATTTACAAGGCGGAAGCGCTGATACGCTGGCAGCATCCGCACTACGGGCTCATCAGCCCTTTTGAGTTCATTCCAATTGCGGAAGAGACCGGGATGATCGTCGAGATAGGCGACTGGGTGTTCCATCAGGCGGTAGACCAGGTTGCGCAGTGGCGTGCCTTGCATCACCGGGACTTTCAGATCAGCGTCAATAAGTCACCGGTCCAGTTCCGCAACAGCGTGCGTAATGACATCGCCTGGTATGAACACCTGAATGCGCTCGAACTGCCAGGACAGGCGATTGCAATTGAAATTACCGAAAGCCTTCTGCTGGAAGAAAACAGCATCATCACCAATTGTCTGCAAGAATCGCTTAACTTCGGCATGCAGGTTTCGCTCGACGATTTTGGCACCGGCTATTCTTCGATGTCCTATCTAAAAAAATTCGATATCGATTACCTGAAGATAGACAAATCTTTTGTCAGCACTCTCTCTGCCGGTAATTGCGACCTGGCGCTGTGCGAAGCCATGATCGTGATGGCCCACAAACTGGGTATAAAAGTCATCGCAGAAGGAATAGAAACATTCGAGCAGCTTAACCTGTTGATTCAGGCCGGTTGCGATTTTGGTCAAGGCTACTACTGGTCGAGGCCATTACCGGCAGAAGAATTTGATGCCTTCATCAGGAAAGAAAAAGGCAGGAGCGGCGCCAAGGACGGGTGAGCCCGCAGGCAGCCCTCCCACCTTGCCAGACATGCCGGTGAAAAAATAAAGGCCACGCTATTGCCAGCGTGGCCTTTATCAATTGGGCACTGAAAAATTGAAGTGATCAATAATTAAAAAATTATTTGCTCGCCAAGCCCAGCAACATTTCATGCAAGCGTTTAATAAATCCGGCGGGATCACTGAGGTTGCCAACCGTCAGATCTGCTGGAAATAGCCTCTTTAAACTTTCATGCTTGAGATCCGTATAGCTCTATATACGTGCGCAAGTGTGGCTGCAAAACTGCGCTCAGTCAGTCGCTATGCATTTCATGTAGGCACGTAATTCCTGTAATGAACTCGTAACAATCGAGCATTAGGATTGCCTCATTCGAATTCGTAATCAATCAATTTGATTGATTACGAATAAAAATCAGAGGGGGTGCCAGCCATGATTCAACTTAATGATGTATCGGTACGCTATGGCGAGGCCTATGCGTTACGTTCTACTTCACTCAAACTCCACAAGGGACAGTTCACCGTTCTGCTTGGGGCGTCCGGCGCGGGCAAGTCGACACTGCTTCGGTGCATCAACATGATGTGTCAACCCAGCGCCGGCACGATAGATGTCGTTGGATTGGGATTGTTGCAAAACAAACGTGTATTGCAGGCACATCGCCGTCAGACCGGTATGGTCTTTCAGCAGCATCAACTGATCGCTCGTCGTACTGCCTTGCAGAACGTGCTGATGGGCCGCCTCGGTTATCACTCCACACTTCGCAGTCTGTTCCCTTTGTCGCAAGAAGAGCAGCGCATCGGATTACACGCGCTGGATCGTGTCGGTCTGTTGCATAAAGCACTTACGCGTGTCGATCAATTAAGCGGTGGGCAACAACAACGCGTTGGTATTGCCAGGGCATTGACGCAACAGCCCAAGCTGATACTTGCCGATGAGCCAGTCGCCAGTCTTGACCCGGCAACATCAGAGAAGGTGCTTGAAATTCTTCGTCAAATCTGCAAAGAGGACGGCATCTCTGCAGTGGTCAGTCTCCATCAGGTCGACCTTGCAATCAAATATGCAGACCGAATCGTTGGACTTGCCCACGGCAAGGTGATGTTTGATGCCGTGCCGGCCGATTTGAATGAGAACGTGTTGGCGGCTCTGTATGAAGCCAAACCATCTCATGTTTCCGAAGTACCAACCATGCCGTTCTCTCCAATCTTAAACTTATCAATGTAAGGAATGACAATGAAATCAATATTTACGGCTTTGCTGCTCTCGACAATGACGTTGTTGACCGGTACTGCGATTTCGGCTCCCAATCCTGATCCAGAGACCTTAAAGGTGGCGTTGCTGCCAGATGAAAACGCATCTACGGTCATCAAAAACAACAAGCCTTTGGAGCTGTATCTTGAAAAGCAGCTGGGCAAGAAAGTCGAGTTGATCGTAACGACCGATTATTCGTCGATGATCGAAGCAATGCGTCATGGCCGCATCGACCTGGCTTACTTCGGTCCCTTGTCTTATGTGCTTGCACGTCAGAAAAGCGAGATTGAACCCTTTGCTGCGATCAAGCAAAAGGGCAGTACAACCTACCAGGCTTTGTTGATCGTCAATACTGCCGCCGGCATCAACAGTATTGCGGATATTGCCAACAAGGATGTGGCCTATGGCGACAAAGCCTCGACATCAAGTCACTTGATCCCGAAGGCTATGCTTGCTGAAGGCGGCTTGTTGGCCGGCACACAATATCGCGAACATTTTGTCGGTGCGCATGACGCCGTAGCGTTGGCAGTGCAAAACGGGCATGCCCAGGCAGGTGGTCTCAGCAAGCCGATTTTCGAAGCGCTGGTTCAGCGCGGCATGATCGATCCCAACAAAGTCAAGGTGCTCGCGGAATCCAAGCCATTTCCGCAATATCCGTGGACGATGCGTTCCAATTTGAAACCTGAATTGAAGGCCAAAATTCGCACGGCGTTTCTTGAGCTGAAAGATCCAGAAGTGTTGAAGCCTTTCAAGGCTGAAGGCTTTGGCCCGGCGTCTGACAAGGACTACGACGTCGTTCGCAACCTGGGCAGCCTGCTCAAACTGGACCTCTCCAAGTTTTAATCATTCGAAAGCACTCAATGCAAGCTGAATTCAACGTTGTGCTGGCGCAGCATCGACAGGGCTGGAATCGCTCATTCATCTTTGTCGCGGTTACTTTTGCAATCATCATTTTTTGCTGGTACTACGTTGATTTATTCAACGCCGAACGTTTGGGTGAGGGCATACCCAGCCTGATCAGCCTGGTGGGAGAAATGTTTCCACCAAATTTCACGCAGCTGCGTAGCTGGATCAGTCCGTTAGCGGACACGCTGGCCATGAGCGTCGCCGGCACGTCAATCGCAGTGCTGCTATCTCTTCCCTTGGGTTTTTTAGCAGCGCGTAATACAACACCTCATCCGCTGGTGTATCACTTTGCACGGACCTTGCTGAATGGACTGCGCTCAATTCCTGAGCTGATTATGGGAATTATTTTTGTCGCGGCAGTCGGGTTCGGCGCCTTGCCTGGCGTATTGGCCTTGGCGCTGCATTCGGTCGGCATGATTGCCAAATTCTTTGCCGAGGCAATCGAACATACCGATCAGGCACCCATTGAAGCTGCTCGCGCGGCAGGCTGCAGTCCGCTGCAAGTGATCTTCCATGGCGTTCTACCCCAGGTACTACCGCAAATGGCTGATACCGCCATTTATCGCTGGGAATATAACTTCCGCGCTTCGACTGTAATGGGGATGGTTGGCGCCGGCGGCATCGGGTTTGAACTGATGGGTTCATTACGCATCATGCAGTATCAGGAAGTATCGGCGATTCTTATCGTCATTCTGGCCATGGTGACGCTGGTCGATGGATTTAGCGGCTATCTTCGTAAACACTTCAAGTAAATTAAACATGAAACCTAAAATTGTAATCACGCATTGGATACATCCTGAAATCGTCGAAATGCTGTCGTCTGTTGCTGAGGTTGTTACCAACGACACGCTCGAAACATTAACGCGCGAAGAATTGCTGCGTCGTTCTAAGGATGCAGATGCCATCATGGCATTCATGCCTGACAGTGTTGACGACAGTTTTCTCGCCGCCTGTCCGAAATTGAAGATCGTATTTGCAGCGCTGAAAGGCTATGACAATTTCGATGTCGCTGCATGTACAAAACGCGGTGTCTGGTTCGGCATCGTGCCGGACTTGTTGACGGTGCCAACCGCCGAGTTAACCGTAGGCCTTTTGCTCGGACTGACGCGCCATGTCATGGCTGGTGACGATCATGTTCGAAGCGGGACGTTTCATGGCTGGCGACCAAAGCTTTATGGTGCAGGCCTGGCAGGCAGCACCATAGGAATAATCGGAATGGGACGCGTAGGAAAGGCCATTGCCAAACGACTGTCCGGATTTGAAATGAACACCGTTTACTGCGATAGCGTTCCGCTCAATCCTGTCGATGAACAAGCCTGGAATGCACGGCAAGTATCATTCGATGAATTGCTGACTTGCAGCGATTTTGTTGTTCCCATGCTTCCCATGACGTCTGACACTTTCCATTTGATCGATGCCCGCGCAATTTCAAAAATGAAGCGTGGAAGCTATCTTCTGAATACATCGCGTGGTTCCGTCGTTGATGAAAATGCGGTAGTAGAGGCCTTGAACCAGGGTCATTTGGCAGGATATGCTGCCGATGTATTTGAAATGGAAGAATGGGCACGCCCAGACCGCCCATGGACGGTGCCACAAGCCTTGCTCGAGAATCGGACGCAAACACTTTTTACCCCGCATGTGGGCTCGGGTGTCAAAAAAGTACGGCTGGAGATCGAGCGATATTCTGCTCACAGCATCCTCCAGGCTCTTGCCGGGCAACGGCCTGACGGTGCGCTCAATGAACCACTTAAAGCATCAGTCGCGGCGTGATCGACTTAGAAAAGCTGGAGACCTTCCTGACGGTTGCGAAGCATGGCGGATTTCGCGGAGCCGCCAAGCATCGCGGGCTTTCGCAGTCGGCCGTAACGCAACATATCAAACAGCTGGAGCGATCTTTAAATGCCGTATTGATCGATAGAAGCAATGCTGTCAGCAAACTCACGACCGAGGGGCAAGCGTTACTGCCTTACGCACAGATGCTGATCGATATTTCGATGAAGGCTAGCGATCTGTTCCGCAGGTCGTCACTGACAATTGGGGCAAGTTCCAATGTCGGGATTTATTTGTTGCAGCCCTATTTGAAGGAATTTCAGCATCATTGCAGTGTCCGGCTGGATATCGTCATTGCCGACAACGCGAGTATTGCGGATAAATTGCAGAGGCTGGAGATAGACGTCGCCGTCATGGAATGGTGGGACAACCGATCTGGATTTACTGCAAGCATCTGGCGTTCCGAAGAGCTGGTGTTGATCGTTCCCGCATCCCATCCTTGGGCTAGCAGATCTTCCGTCCTTGTCGAAGAGCTGGATGGCATGGAACTGATCGGTGGAGAGAAAGGGACGGGAACTGGCAGAATCATTGAGAGAGTGTTGGGCGATAGAGGTTTGCGTATCAATGTAGCGATGCAACTTGGCAGTACCGAAGCCGTAAAACATGCGGTTAAAGCAGGTCTTGGCGTCTCACTGGTATTGGCGGGCGCGGTCACGGATGAAGTTTTGAATCGCCAGTTAAGTGTCGTGCGTATCGACGGAGATACTCTACAAAAGGATATTTACGTCATACATCGAAATTGCCCTTCGGCTGATTCTGTAGAGAGCAAGTTCGTAGATTTCCTGCAGCAGTAGCAGTGCGCTTTGCGAACCATAGGCCGCACAGAGTTTTGATATGATTTTCTGGAAAAAAAAGGCCACGCTATTCTCAGCGTGGCCTTTTTGTCTTGAGTGCTGCCAAGCCGATTATTTGCTCGACAATCCCAGCAACATTTCATTCAGGCACTTCACAAATCCAGCTGGATCGCTGAGGTTGCCGCCTTCGGCCAACAGCGCCTGATCGAACAGGATATTCGCCCAGTCGTCGAATTTCGCCTCTTCGTATTTCAGGCGTTGCACCAACGGATGGTCCGGATTGATTTCCAGGATGGGTTTTGCATCTGGTGCATTTTGACCCGCTGCTTTCAACATGCGCAGCAGGTTGCCGGACAGTTCGTTTTCATCGGCGACCAGACAGGCAGGTGAATCGGTCAGGCGGAAAGTGATGCGCACTTCCTTGGCCTTGTCGGCCAGTGCGGTTTGCATCTTGCCTACCAGTTCCTTGTATTGCTCTTCGGTTTCCTGATGCTGCTTTTTCTCTGCCTCGTCCTCCAGTTGGCCCAGATCGAGATCGCCTTTTGCAACGGATGCGAGTTCCTTGCCTTCGAATGCTTCGAGGTAAGACAACATCCATTCATCGACGCGATCGGTCAGCAGCAAGACTTCTATGCCTTTTTTGCGGAAAATTTCCAGGTGCGGGCTGTTCTTCGCAGCATTGTAGGACTCGCCGGTAGCGTAGAAAATCTTGGTCTGGCCTTCCTTCATGCGCGATACGTAATCGTCGAACGATACGGTTTGTGCGTCGCTGTCGCCATTAGTCGATGCAAATCGCAGCAGCTTGGCGATGCGTTCCTTGTTGGTCGCATCTTCGCCTATGCCTTCTTTCAAGACCTGGCCAAATTCTTTCCAGAAAGTCGTGAATTTTTCTTGCTTGGCGGCAGAATCGTCTTCCCCTTCTGCATTCGCCAACTCTTCCAGCATGCCCAAGACGCGTTTGGTCGAGCCTTCACGGATCGCCTTGATGTCACGCGATTCCTGCAAGATTTCACGCGATACATTCAACGGCAGATCGTTGGTATCGATAATGCCTTTAACGAAGCGCAGATACACCGGCATTAATTGCTCGGCATCGTCCATGATGAAGACGCGCTTGACGTAGAGCTTGATGCCGCCACGTTTGTTGCGATCCCACATGTCAAACGGTGCGCGGCTTGGGATGTACAGCAGTTGCGTATATTCGCTGCGGCCTTCGACCCGGTTATGTGTATGGGTTAGAGGCGCACTGTAATCATGTGAAATGTGCTTGTAAAATTCTTCATATTGCAGTGGTGTGATGTCATTTTTGTTGCGTGCCCACAAGGCGCTGGCTTGATTGACTGTTTCCAGTTCGTCGCGCAATACCTGTTCTTTTTTCTCTTCGTCCCATTCTTCTTTTTGCATCATGATAGGCAAAGAGATGTGGTCGGAGTAGGTGCGTATCACTGATTTGAGTTTCCACGCAGACAGGAAATCATCTTCGCCTTCGCGCAAATGCAGGGTGATGGCGGTGCCTCGGTCTGCTTTAACAATATCTTCTACACTGAAGTCGCCGGCGCCGGTAGATTCCCAACGCACGCCTTCAGTTGACTTGCTTCCGGCGCGGCGTGATTCCACCGTGATTTTGTCGGCAACGATAAAGCCGGAGTAAAAGCCTACGCCGAACTGGCCGATCATGGCTGCGTCTTTTTGCTGGTCTCCTGAGAGTTTGCCGAAAAATTCTTTGGTGCCGGATTTCGCAATGGTACCTAGATGCTCAATCGCTTCGTCACGTGTCATCCCGATGCCGTTGTCGGCAATCGTTATCGTGCGTGCTGCCTTGTCGAAACTTACCTTGATCTTTAATTCGGAGTCGTCTTCAAACAGGCTGGCATTATGGATAGATTCATAGCGCAGCTTGTCGGCGGCATCGGAGGCGTTTGAAATTAGTTCGCGCAGGAAGATCTCTTTGTTGGAATATAGCGAGTGGATCATTAACTGTAACAACTGTGAAACTTCAGCTTGGAAGCCTAGGGTTTGTTTTTCTGACATGCTTACCTCAAAAGGGAATAAGAATTAATGAAAAATTTACAAAAAAATACTCATTGCCAGAGGTATGGGTGTTTGGTGAATTTTCAAGCTTATTTTCTGACTCAGTACTTGAATAGCTACTATTTCGCGCAAATTCGTGTCATGAAGAGGTAGTAAGCCTTTGAAAGAATACAAGTTTTGCGATGCATGCGGATATTCTGCAATGCACCAT
>NZ_JAUSME010000102.1 GCF_030645555.1 Herminiimonas sp. | reverse complement strand
ACTATCATTTGCGCCAGTTCCTGCGACAGATCCAGCACCGCTGCCGCCAGGGCTTCGTATTCCGGCGTATCGATCGCCGTGACTTCCAGCGCCGCAGTGCCTGTTGCAATCACGATGAAGGAATCGTTGGTCGAGGTATCGCCATCGATAGTGATGCAGTTGAACGAGCGATCCGCCACCTGCTTGACCATGTGCTCTAGCACCGGCTGCGCGACTTTGGCATCGGTTGCCATGAAGCCCAGCATGGTCGCCATGTTCGGCTTGATCATGCCGGCGCCCTTGCTGATGCCGGTCAGCGTAATCGTCTGGCCATTGATCTGGACCTGGCGCGATGCCGCTTTCGGCTGCGTATCGGTAGTCATGATCGCCAATGCAGCGTTGTGCCAATTATCAGCTTGCAAATTGGCGATCGCTTGCGGCAATCCAGCCACGAGCCTGTCTACCGGCAAGGGCTCCAGGATCACGCCGGTGGAAAACGGCAGTATTTGCGCTGCATCGCACCCTAACAACGTCGCCAATGCGGCACAGGTTTGATGCGCATGCGCCAGGCCGCTTTCGCCGGTACCGGCATTCGCATTGCCGGTATTGATCACCAGTGCGCGTATCGGTGCGCCTGCGTGCAAGCCAGCCAGATGCTCCTTGCAGACTTGCACCGGTGCCGCGCAAAAACGGTTTTTCGTGAATACGCCGGCCACCGTGGCAGTCGGCGCCAGCTTCATCACCAGTACATCCTTACGGTTGGCCTTGCGTATGCCGGCTTCAGCATGGCCGAGTTCGATGCCGGCTACCGCGGTCAGGTTTTCAGGGATGGGCAGAGGGAGATTGACGGCCATGGCAATTCTTCTATGTAAGGTTGGAAAACAGATCGATATTGTAAACGTATAGGCTGTGATGCAGACGCAAAGCCGCGCATGGACAGCTGCAGATGGGGCACGCAAGCAAAAGGGCGGGTGAGATATAAACCCACCCGCCCTTTACTTTTCAACGCTGGAGTTCGACTTTAAGCCAGACGACCATGACACTGCTTGTATTTCTTGCCGCTGCCGCAAGGGCATGGATCGTTGCGGCCGACTTTCGGCACTGCATGGCTTTGCGGCTGAGTCGACTCGCTGGCGAGTGCAGTCGGTGCCAGCAATTCTTCCGGCGCCGCATCTGCATCGAAATCAGCATGCTGGTAATGCACGTTTTCCACATGCGGCTGTGACAACTGCGCTTCTGCCGCATCGATTTCTTCGCGCGATTGTATGCGCACCGTCATCACGATCTTGACGACTTCATCCTTGATCAGGTTCAGCATCTGGCCAAACAGCTCGAATGCTTCACGCTTGTATTCCTGTTTCGGATTCTTTTGTGCGTAGCCGCGCAGATGTATGCCCTGACGCAGATGGTCCAGCGCAGCAAGGTGCTCGCGCCAATGCGAATCCACCGCCTGCAACATCACGCCGCGCTCGAAGCCGGCGAATGATTCCTTGCCGACGACATTGATCTTCTCGGCATATGCCTCGTCGGTTACGGTCAGCAAACGTTCGAGCAATTCCTCGTCCGTCACGTTCGGCTCGGCTTCCAGCACCTCAGCCAGCGAGAACTCGACTTGCCACTCACTACGCAAGACCTCGTCCAGCGCTTTCAAATCCCATTGCTCTTCCATCGATTGCTCGGGCACGTAAGTGCGGAACAGATCGGTGAATACGCCCTGGCGCAAGGAAGTAATCAGTTCGGATACATCCTGGGTTTCAAGCAATTCATTGCGCTGCTGATAGATGACCTTGCGCTGATCGTTGGCGACGTCATCGTATTCGAGCAATTGCTTGCGTATGTCGAAGTTGCGCGCTTCCACCTTGCGTTGCGCCGATTCTATCGAGCGTGAGACTATGCCCGCTTCGATAGGCTCGCCTTCCGGCATTTTCAGGCGGTCCATGATCGCGCGCACGCGGTCGCCGGCAAAAATGCGCAGCAAAGCGTCGTCCAGCGACAGATAGAAACGTGATGAACCAGGATCACCCTGGCGTCCGGAACGGCCACGCAACTGGTTGTCGACGCGACGCGATTCGTGACGCTCGGTGCCTATGATGTGCAAGCCGCCAGCAGCAACCACGTGGTCGTGCAGCGACTGCCATTCGTCACGCAGTTTCTGCGCCTGCGCCGCCTTGTCGGCATCGCTCAAGTCAGGATTGGCTTCGATGATCTGCACTTGCTTGGCGACATTGCCGCCCAACACGATATCGGTACCGCGACCGGCCATATTGGTGGCAATCGTGATTGCCTTCGGACGGCCAGCCTGCGCAATGATTTCCGCTTCACGCGCATGCTGCTTGGCGTTCAACACGCTGTGCGGCAACTTGGCCTTGGTCAAAATGCCGGACAGCATTTCGGAATTTTCAATCGACGTGGTGCCGACCAGTACCGGCTGGCCACGTTCGTAGCAATCCTGTATGTCCTTCAGCATCGCGCCGTATTTTTCTTCCGACGACTTGTAGACTTGATCCTGACGGTCCTTGCGCTGGTTCGGACGGTTTTGCGGAATCACCACGGTTTCGAGGCCGTAGATTTCCTGGAATTCGTAAGCTTCGGTGTCCGCCGTACCGGTCATGCCGGACAGCTTGCCGTACATGCGGAAATAATTCTGGAACGTGATCGATGCCAGCGTCTGGTTCTCGTTCTGGATCCGTACATGCTCCTTGGCTTCGACAGCCTGGTGCAAGCCATCGGACCAGCGGCGACCTGTCATCAGGCGACCGGTAAATTCATCGACGATCACCACTTCATCGTTCTGCACCACGTAGTGCTGATCCTTGTGATACAGCGTGTGCGCGCGCAGCGCAGCGTACAAATGATGGATCAGCGAAATGTTGGCCGCGTCATACAGCGAGGCGCCTTCCGGCAGCAAGCCCATGCTGGTCAGTATCTGCTCGGCTTTTTCATGGCCGGCTTCGGTCAGCAATACTTGATGGGATTTCTCATCCTTGGTGTAATCGCCAGGGACTTCAACCGTACCTTTGCCATCCGGCGTTTCTTCGCCGATCTGCAGACTCAGCAACGGCGGCAATTCATTGATCTTGTGATACAGCTCGGTATGATTTTCAGCCTGCCCTGAAATGATCAGCGGCGTACGCGCTTCATCGATCAGGATCGAATCGACTTCATCGACGACGGCAAAATGCAAATCGCGCTGCACGCGATCGGCGATGTCGTAGACCATGTTGTCGCGCAGGTAATCGAAGCCGAATTCGTTATTGGTGCCGTAGGTGATGTCGGCGTTATAGGCGATCTGCTTGGCATCGTGATCGATCTGCGACATGTTGACGCCGGTGCTCAATCCCAGCCAGCCGTACAGGGTGCCCATCCATTCGGCATCGCGCTGCGCCAGATAATCATTGACGGTCACGACGTGCACGCCTTTGCCCACCAGTGCATTCAGGTAAGTCGGCAGCGTGGCCATCAGGGTTTTGCCTTCGCCCGTACCCATCTCCGCGATTTTTCCGTAATGCAGCGCCATGCCGCCGATCAGCTGCACATCGAAGTGACGCATCTTCAAGACGCGCTTGCTGGCTTCGCGACAGACGGCGAAGGCTTCCGGCAGGATGTCATCGATTTTTTCGCCATTCGCAAGACGCGCCTTGAATTCCGGCGTCTTGCCCTGCAGCGCTTCATCTGATAATTGTTCCAGCGCCGGTTCGAGGGCATTGATGTCGCGAACGGTTTTCTGGTATTGCTTGAGTAAGCGCTGGTTGCGGCTACCGAAAATCTGGGTCAGTAATGACATGCTTGGATTCTAAAAAAGGCGCCTTGAAACAATCCGATACAGCTGGCGTCATCCACATGGAAAACGTCGAATTGGGCTTGGGCTAAAGTGTGGATTTTATCATGTGCTTCCCGGCATATAGGGCTTATCAGTCAGGAAACAATAGCTAGTTGTTGAAAGCCGTGCTGATCCGCCCCATTCAGGCCCGATTTTGCGCGGTGATCCAGGAAAATTCCCCTGCGCCGTAGCCGCGACAGCCTATTTGGCCGCCAGCACACGGGCCTTGGCTTGATTCGCGCCAGCCACCAGGAATTTGTGCGGATCCTGCGCTATCCCCTTGACGCGCACCTCGAAGTGCAGATGCGGTCCGGTGGAGCGGCCGGTGGTGCCGATATCGGCAATATGCTGGCCGCGTCGCACGATATCGCCGACCTGCATCAGCAAGCGTGAAGTATGCGCATAGCGGGTGATGATGTCGTTGCCATGATCGATTTCCATCATGTTGCCGTATTGCGGATGAAATTCCGCTACCGTCACGACGCCTCCGGCCGCGGCGACGATAGGCGTGCCGACCGGCGAGGCGAAATCGATGCCTTCATGCATGGCGCTGCGGCCCGAGAATGGATCCAGCCGCCGACCGAAGGTCGACGCGTTATAGCTGACGTTGACAGGCTGTATCGTCGGCAAAAGCTTGGATTTGATCTTGTCGCTCATCAGTGTCGACTCGACGACATTCATGTAATCGGCGCGACGCTCGAGATCATGCGACATCGCATCGAGCAAAGCCTTGAACTCGGACATCGTCAAATCGCGGCTGCTGGTGCCATCCATCGGGTCTGCGCCACCGCGTCCGGGCAATTCACGGAAGTTGAACTCGGTCGGCTTGACGCCAGCCAAACCCTGCACCCGCTCGCCCAATGCATCGAGGCGCATCAATTGCGCCTGCATCTCGCCGAGTCGGCGCGCCATCAAGGCGAGGTTTTCTTTCAGGAATTTTTCTTTTTGCGTTTCATCGCCTTGCGAGGCGACCACCATCAGGTTGCGAAACGGGGATGGCATGATTGCCGCGTTATTGAATACGAGGTAAAAAAGAAGGGAGGCCAGCAACAGCGCCGTCACGACGAAACCGACGATACCCAGGATCAGATGCCTGTGCGTCAGCGTGATCGATTTCGCATGGGTAAAGCGAGGGTGCAACAAAATAATCTGCATCGCGACTCCCTGTTCTCGCCGGTCGATGGCGAGGTGTGATAAGGTTTCATGACGATGCGACCATCCTCATTTATCCCCTTCAAGCAAAGCACCACTTCCCAAAAAAATGCGAAGGGTGCTGCGGAATTTTTACGCTCCCACGACAAGATGGCTGCGCTGCTACCGTCCATCAATCGCATGGCCGCACTGCAAAAAGATTGTGCGGCAGCCCTCCCTGCCATGTTTATACATTGCGCTGTCTTGCAGTTCGAGGCGGACCAGCTGGTCCTGTCCATACCGAATGCTGCGCTGGCTGCGAGGCTGAAGCAGCAATTGCCGAAATTGCAAGACGAATTGCTGCAGCGGGGATGGCAGGTTAATTCAATCCGCCTTAAAGTGCAAGTCAGCAAAACGCTTGTAAAATCAACAGCTTCCACGCCATTGGTGCTGCCCAGCCAGGCACTTTCAGCCTTCGCCGAACTCAGCACCACGCTCGAAGACTCGCCGCGCAACCAGGCATTGAAGGCGGCCGTCGCACTGATGATGCAGCGTCATCGCCGCGCGGAATGAATGTGCCGCAGGGCTGAACGTAGCAATCGCTGACGCAGCGGCCGGCTGAATCAGCTCAGCGCCCACTCCAGCTCGACCTGCCGCACATAGTCCCTGGGTGCGGATTCCACCTTGTCAAACGTGACAATTTCATACGCATCGGGTTGCTCCAGCAAGGCACGCACCAAAAGGTTGTTCAGCATGTGGCCCGATTTGTGCGCGTCGTAACTGGCAATCAAGGGATGGCCGACCAGGTACAGGTCGCCTATCGCATCCAGTATCTTGTGCCGCACGAATTCATTGTCATAACGCAGGCCATCGGTATTGAGGATGCGGTACTCATCCATCACGATTGCGTTTTCCAGCGAGCCGCCGCGGATCAAGCCGAGACCGCGCAGGGTTTCCATATCCTGCATGAAGCCGAAGGTACGCGCGCGCGCGATATCCTTTACATACGATTCAAGGCTGAAATCGATTTCCGCAGTCTGGCCAGTGCCATCGACGGCAGGATGGTTGAACTCGATGAAGAACTTGAGCTTGAAGCCTTCATAAGGTTCAAGGCGCGCCCAGATTTCACGCTCGCCGCTGCCGTGGCGCACTTCCACCGTCTTCTTGATGCGTATGAATTTTTTGGCAGCTTCCTGTTCGTGCAAGCCGGCTTGCTGCAGCAGGAATACAAATGACGATGCAGAACCATCCATGATCGGCACTTCTTCCGCCGTCAGATCGACATAGAGGTTGTCTATCCCGAGACCTGCGCAGGCCGACATCAGGTGCTCGACCGTGGAAACCTTGGCGCCGTCTTTCTGCAGCGTAGACGCCATGCGCGTATCGCCAACCATTGTCGCCTGCGCGGGAAGCTCCACCACGGGATCGAGATCGACGCGGTAAAAGACTATCCCGGTATCGGCGGGAGCGGGACGCAGCGTCAATTCCACCTTGGTACCGGAATGCAGGCCTACGCCTACCGACTTGACTGTTTGTTTGATGGTGCGTTGTTTAAGCATCGTACGATTATAGCAATCAAAACCTGAAACACGCTCTGGACCGCGCCGCATATTGCACTTAAAACAACAGCTATGAAGAGCTGGTTGCGCGGCATAAACGGCAGCATCGATGCGCTTGTGAAAAATGAAAAACGGCGCACATGGCGCCGTTTTTCATCGAACTGGCAAAACAGGCACTCTTAAATTTGTTCCAGCAGTTTTTCTGCTGTCGACACTTCCAGATGGCCGCTGTCTTCTACATTCAATTGCTTGACGACGCCGTCTTCAACCAGCATCGAGTAACGTTGCGAACGCACGCCCAGGCCGCCCTTGGTCAAATCGAATTCCAGACCGAGTGCCTTGGTGAAGGTACCGCTGCCGTCAGCGATGAAACGTACCTTGCCGACTGCTTTTTGATCGCGGCCCCATGCGCCCATAACGAATGGATCGTTAACCGAGATGCACCAGATTTCATCCACGCCCTTGGCTTTGAATTGATCAGCCAGTTTGATATAGGCTGGCGCGTGCTCTGCGGAGCAGGTAGGCGTAAATGCGCCCGGTACTGCGAAGATTGCGATTTTCTTGCCTTTGGTGGCTTCGTGCACCATGACTTTTGCCGGGCCGACTGAACAGCCTTCGGTAGCTACATCTATGTATTCTGCGAGCCGCGCTTCTGGCAGCTGGTCACCAATTTTGATCGTCATTGTGAATTCCTTTGATTAGTTTTGATTGGAAAACGCCGCGCACGTGGCGCGGCGTAAGAGCCGAAGTATGCCTTGTTCTGCCGGTTCTTGCAGATGGGCGGACAATCCCAGTCCATCCACCTGCGTGCGAGCGGCAAAACCCGGGACAAGGATCAGTCAGCCTGCTTGCGCAAAAAGGCCGGGATGTCGTAGGTTTCCATGCCGTTCTTTTCCAGCGCGCGCACCGTATCGGATGCCGATTCGCGACGCCATACTGCCGGCGCCTTCAAACCGTCGAACGATGGCGACGCCTGCGCGCTGCCTTGCAGCATGCCGGTATTGGCCATCATCGGTTCATTGTGGGTGCCGGTACGCAACATCGGTGTTTGCACCAGTTGCACGCCTTTACGCGCACGACCCAGGCCGGTCGCGACCACGGTCACGCGTATATCGTCGCCCATTTCGTCGTCGTATGCGATACCTTGCGCGATCGAGGCATCGGGTGCAGCGAAAGCGCGCACGGTGGCCATGACTTCCTTGATTTCCTTGCCCTTGAGGCCACGGCTGGCGGTCACATTGACCAGCACGCCGCGCGCGCCGGACAAATCGATACCATCGAGCAAAGGCGAAGCAACTGCCTGCTCGGCTGCGATGCGGGCGCGATCAACGCCATGCGCGGTTGCAGTTCCCATCATCGCCTTGCCTTGTTCGCCCATGATCGTCTTGACGTCATTGAAGTCGACGTTGATATGGCCAGGCACATTGATGATTTCCGCAATACCGGCCACGGCATTGTTGAGCACGTCATCGGCATGTTGCAGCCATTCGATCATGCTGTCGTCCTCATAGATCTCTTCGAGTTTTTCATTCAGGATGATGATCAGTGAATCGACGTGCTGGCCCAGCGCTTCCAGACCTTCGTCTGCGATGTCCATGCATTTCTTGCCTTCGTACGAGAATGGCTTGGAAACCACCGCTACCGTCAACGCACCTTGTTCACGCGCGATTTGCGCAATGATAGGTGCGGCGCCGGTACCGGTGCCGCCGCCCATGCCGGCTGCGATGAAGACCATGTGTGCGCCGCGCAATGCATCTTCGATACGCGGACGCGTTTCTTCTGCCAGCTGACGGCCCACTGCCGGCTTCATCCCTGCACCCAGACCGGTTTCACCGATTTGAATGACGTTATGTGCCTTCGACAGTTGCAATGCTTGCGCATCGGTATTGGCGACGATGAATTCGACGCCGGAGACGCCCCGGTTGATCATGTGTTGTACAGCGTTGCCACCAGCACCACCAACGCCAACCACTTTGATCACGGTTCCCTGTGCCACATTTTCGAGCATATCGATTTCCATGATATTTCCTTAAAGAAGTTGCAGTTTCCAGTGGCTAGGCCTCACGCGATGTGACGACTAGCAACTGCCAACTGCGGGTTAAGACAAAATTAAATTAAAAAAACAAAATCAAATACAAATTCAAAATCAAGCAAGCTTAAAAATTACCCAAAAACCATTCCTTCATGCGACGCAAAATTGCCGTCCCCGATCCATCCTGGCGCGCGACGATATTTCCACGCAAATACTGCTTTTTCGCTTCAAGCAACAAACCCAACACGGTTGCATACCGCGGACTACGCACCACATCTGCCAACTGACCGTTGTATTCGGGCGTACCCAAACGCGCAGGCTTCAAGAAAATATCTTCTGCCAGCTCCACCATGCCGGGCATCATCGACGTACCGCCGGTCAGCACGATGCCGGACGACAGCACTTCTTCGTAACCTGATTCGCGCACGACCTGATGCACCAGCGAAAACAGTTCTTCGATACGCGGCTCGATCACCGCCGCCAGCGACTGGCGCGACAGGGTGCGCGTGCCGCGATCGCCGAGGCCCGGCACTTCCAGCGTTTCGCCCGGATCGGCCAGCACCTGCTTGGCCATGCCGTAACGCAGCTTGATTTCTTCCGCTTCCGCCGTCGGCGTACGCACTGCCATCGCGATATCGTTGGTGATCTGGTCGCCGGCTATCGGGATCACGGCGGTGTGGCGTATCGCACCTTCAGTGAAGATCGCCACGTCCGTCGTGCCGCCGCCGATATCGATCAGCACCACGCCAAGTTCCTTTTCATCGGCCGTCAGCACTGCATCGGCAGACGCCATCGGTTGCAGGATCAGGTCCGATACTTCAAGGCCGCAACGGCGTATGCATTTGACGATGTTCTGTACGGCAGACACGGCGCCGGTGACGATGTGCACTTTCACCTCGAGTCGGATGCCGCTCATGCCGATTGGTTCGCGCACATCTTCCTGATTGTCGACAATAAATTCCTGCGGCACCGTATGCAGCAATTGCTGGTCGGTCGGGATGTTGACGGCCTTGGCCGTTTCGATCACGCGCGCCACGTCCGCCGCGGTAACTTCCTTGTCCTTGATCGCAACCATGCCGCTGGAATTGAAGCTGCGGATGTGATTGCCGGCGATGCCGGTATACACATTGCGTATCTTGCAATCGGCCATCAACTCGGCTTCTTCCAGCGCGCGCTGTATGGATTCAACGGTTGCCTCGATATTGACGACCACCCCTTTTTTCAAGCCCCTGGATTCGTGCTGGCCCAGACCGATCACTTCATGTCGACCGTTCGGCAATACTTCTGCCACCACGGCGACTACTTTGGAGGTGCCGATGTCGAGACCGACGATCAGGTTTTTTGCGTCTTTTGTCATATTTTCCCGCTTACTTTTTTGTACTCTCTGATCCGATGTGCAGACCCTGCGCCTTCAGGGCCAGACCATTCGGATAACGCATATCCACACTTTCTATCCTGTCCTGCAAGCGTGCGACCAGCTGCGGATAAATTCCCACCAGCCGTTCCACACGTTCCTTCAAGGTCGCACTGCTTTTCTCCCTGCCCAATTCCACTGTCACGCCGTTACTCAACTTGACTGTCCACGCATAGCGCCCCGACAGATACAACCCTTCTGCACTCACATTCATCGGCGCAAACCATGCATTCAAATCAGCCAGCCGGGCGACCACTTCCTTTTCACTGCCTAACGGGCCGTTGAACGCCAGCAGTTCGGCATCTTCTTCGGCTTCAGCCAGATTGACCGTGAACACATCGCCCTTGGTCGACAACAGGCGTCCGTCTTCACCCCAGGTGCCGAGCGGCGCATGTTCTTCCAGCGTGACTGTCAGCTGGTTCGGCCATTCACGCCGCACGGTAGCCTTGCGCACCCACGGCACCGATTCGAAGGCCTGGCGCACCACATCCAGATTCGCAGTAAAAAAATTTCCCTTGATGCGCGACAGGGCCGCACTGCGCACCGTGAGCGGATTGATGTGGCGCAACTGCATCTGTTCCGCGCCTTCGATCCGGATCACTTTCAACGTAAAGTAAGGCCGCTGCGCCACCCACCACAGGCAGGCAGAAATCAGCGCGAGTGCAACCAGCCCGAACAAGGCGTTGGCAGTTGCATTCAGCATTTTGATGTCTTGCCACATGGTGTTATCAATCAGCCTTGCTGTGTTGCGACGGTTTCAATTCAAGTTTTGCCAAACGCAAAATCTCGACACACAAATCTTCATAGCCGGTACCGGCAACCTTGGCCGACATCGGCACCAGCGAATGGCTGGTCATGCCGGGCGAAGTATTGATCTCCAGCAGAAACGGTTCATGGTCCGATTCACGCACCATGAAATCGACGCGCGACCAGCCGGTGCAACCCACTGCCTTGAATGCACTGACAGCCAGCGCCTGTATGCGCCTGGTAAATTCTTCATCCAGCGGCGCCGGGCACAGGTACTGGGTATCGTTGCTGAAATACTTGTGCTGGTAATCGTAATTGCCTTGCGGTGCGCGTATCTCGACGATGGGCAAGGCACGCACATTGCGGCCGCTGCCTATCACCGGCACCGTCAGCTCACGGCCCTTGACGAACTGCTCGACCAGCACCACGTCGTCATACTTTGCGCACAGATCGAAACCGGCCTGCATGCCATTCGCATCTTCCACCTTGGCGATGCCTATCGTCGATCCTTCGTGCGGCGCCTTCAGCATCAGCGGCAGGCCGAATTCCCTAGCGACCGATTGCAACTGATCCGCACTCGTCTGCCCTGCATCCAGCACGGCAAATTTCGGTGTCGGCACGCCTGCACTCAGGCAGATGCGCTTGGTCATTACCTTGTCCATCGCGATCGACGATGCCATTACACCGGGACCAGTGTATGGAATGCGCAATTGCTCCAGCGCGCCCTGCAAGGTGCCGTCTTCACCATAGCTGCCGTGCAACGCGATGAATACGCGGTCGAATTTTTCTGCTGCCAGTTCAGCCAGGCTGCGCTCGGCCGGATCAAACGGATGCGCGTCTATGCCCTTGCCCTGCAGCGCAGCCAGCACGCCCTGGCCCGACATCAGCGAGACTTCACGCTCGGCAGAACGACCGCCGAACAGCACGCCGACCTTGCCGAATTCCTGTTTTAAATTCTGTGTAGTCATGTCTGGGGTTGCACTCACAATTGCATTAACTTTGCCGGCACGCCGCTGATCGAGCCGGCGCCCATCGTAATCAAAACATCGCCATCCTTGATGACGTTCAATATGGTCGCAGGCATATCGGCGATCAGCTCGACAAACACCGGATCGACCTTGCCGGCCACGCGCAAGGCATGCGCCAGCGTGCGGCCATCGGCAGCGACGATAGGCGGCTCGCCGGCGGCATACACTTCAGCCAGCAACAGCATGTCGGTCGTCGACAGCACCTTGACGAAATCCTCGAACAGATCGCGCGTACGCGTATAGCGATGCGGCTGGAATGCCAGCACCAGGCGGCGTCCCGGATAGGCGCCGCGCGCCGCCGCTATCGTCGCCGCGGTTTCCACCGGGTGATGACCATAATCGTCCACCAGAGCAAACGTGCCGGCAGGCTGGCCGTTGACATCCGGGATGTTTATTTCGCCGTAGCGCGTGAAGCGCCGGCCGACACCATTGAATTCCGTCAGCGCTTTTTGCGTCGCCTTGTCGTCGACACCGAGTTCTCGCGCAATCGCAATCGCGGCACAGGCGTTTTGTACGTTGTGCATGCCGGGCTGGTTCAGGCTCACATTCATGGGCGCGTAGCCCTCCTGAATTACCGTGAACTGCATCAGACCATCGACTGCTTTCGCATCAATCGCGCGCACTTCAGCTTCTTCATGAAAACCATAAGTCGTGATCAGCTTGGAAATGCGCGGCATGATGGAACGTACATTCGCATCGTCTAGACACAAGACGGCCACGCCGTAAAACGGCAGGCGCTGCGTGAATTCGACGAAAGCCTGCTTGAGTTTTTCGAAATCGTGCTCATACGTTTCCATATGATCGGCATCGATATTCGTGATGACTTCTATCACCGGCGACAGATTCAGGAACGAGGCATCCGATTCATCGGCTTCAGCCACGATGAATTCGCCGGTGCCGAGCTTGGCATTGGCGCCTGCGCTATTCAACAAACCGCCAATCACGAAAGTCGGATCCAGGCCGCCCTCAGCCAGTATGCTGGCCACCAGGCTGGTCGTCGTGGTTTTGCCATGTGTGCCGGCAATCGCGATGCCACGCTTCAGGCGCATCAACTCGGCCAGCATGACGGCGCGCGGCACGATAGGAATATGTTTTTCCCGCGCCGCCATCACTTCCGGATTGTCTTCCTTGACGGCAGTCGAGGTGACGATCGCATCGGCTTTTTCTATATTCTCGGCGGCATGGCCGAGCGTGACTTTTGCGCCCAGCTTGCTCAGCCGTTTTGTTGCTGCATTACTGCCCAGATCGGAGCCCGAAATCACATAGCCGAGGTTCAGCAACACTTCGGCGATGCCGCTCATGCCGCTGCCGCCTATGCCTACGAAATGGATATTTTTGACTTTATGTTTCATGTTCTTTACTCGCTGGCGGCGCGGCATGCGCCCAAATTGACAAGCGCCACGTGACCACGCGGCTTGCCGCCTATGCCTGCGCAATAGATATTTTTGACTTTATGTTTCATACGATCTTCACTAACTTTTCAAGTACATCGGCGATAGCAGCATTCGCATCGCGGCGGCCGTTTGCATACGCTGCCTCAGCCATCTTTGTGCATTTCTCGCGCGTCATGTCTTGCAGCAGATCCGCCAGACGCTGCGCGCTTAATTCGCTTTGCGGCATATGTATCGCTGCCTGTTTTTGTTCCATCCAGCGCGCGTTGTCGCGCTGATGCGTGGTCGTCGATACCAGCAAGGGCACCAGCACACTGGCCACGCCAGCCGCCGTCAATTCAGAAACCGTAATCGCACCGGCACGGCATATCACCAGATCGGCATCCGCATAGCGACGCGGCATGTCATTGATAAAATCAACCACTTCAGCATCCACATTTGCATGCGCATAATTGCTGCGCAATGCATCTATATTCTTTTTGCCCGATTGGTGCGTGACAACCGGTCTGTGTGCAGCAGGAATCAAGGCCAGTGCTGCCGGCAAGACCTCGTTCAAGGCTTGCGCACCGAGACTGCCGCCAACGACCAATATTTTCAGCGCGCCGCTGTGCTGCGCGTAGCGCTGCGCCGGCGGCGTCAATGCGCTGATTTCCTGGCGCACCGGATTGCCTGTCACCAGGGCTTTGCCGGCAGCGCTGCCGAAATCTGCCGGGAAACCGAACAGCACGCGCTCTGCTATCGGCGTCAATGCCTTGTTCGACAGCAGCAATGCCGCATCTGCATTCAGCAATACCAGCGGCACGCTGCGCAACCTTGCCATCCAGCCGCCCGGCACTGTCACGTAACCACCCATGCCCAGCACGATGCCGGGATTGCGACGCCTCAATATCGAATAGCAAGTAGAAAAACTGGCCAGCAAACGCAACACGCCGCTCACGCTATGACGCCAGCCCTTGCCGCGCAACCCGGCAAACGAAATCGTATCCATCGCGATGCCGGCCTTCGGCACCAGGTCGCGCTCCATCCCATGCTCGGTACCCAGCCAGCTCACTTGCCAGCCGCGGGCCTGCATCGTTTGTGCAATCGCCAGACCCGGGAAGATGTGACCGCCAGTGCCGGCCGCCATGATCAGCAGCTTTTTCATATGCGGCCGCCTCTCATCAACACTCTGTTCTCGTAATCAATGCGCAACAGAATCGCCAGACCTACGCAATTGATCAATACGCCCGAGCCGCCATAACTCATCAGCGGCAGGGTCAAGCCCTTGGTTGGCAGCAAGCCGAGATTGACGCCCATATTGATGAAGGCTTGCACGCCTATCCATATTCCGATGCCTTTGGCCACCAGGCCGGCAAAGGTCAAATCGATCGCAATCGCCTGACGGCCGATTTCAAATGCGCGCTTGATAATCCAGTAAAACAGGGTCACCACCACCAGCACGCCGACGAATCCGAGCTCTTCGCCTATCACCGCCAGCAGGAAATCGGTATGCGCTTCCGGCAGGTAGTGGAGTTTCTCGACGCTGCCGCCCAGCCCGACGCCGAATATTTCCCCGCGTCCGAACGCGATCAGCGAATGCGAAAGCTGGTAGGCCTTGCCCAGTGCATTTTCTTCCTGCCACGGATTGAGATAGGCGAAGATGCGTTCTCGCCGCCATGGAGAGAGCACGATCACCATGGTGAATATGCCGACCAGGGTAGCGCCGATGCCGCCGAACCAGATGCCGTTGATCCCGCCCAGGAACAGGATGCCCATGGCAATGCAGACGATCACGCCGAATGCGCCGAGGTCCGGCTCCAGCAGCAGCAGCAAGCCGACGAAGCCGATTGCGGCAGTCATCGGCATGAAGCCTTTGGTCAGCTTGTGCATGAACTGCTGCTTGCGCACGGTGTAGTCAGCGGCATACAGCACGACGAACAGCTTCATCAGCTCCGAGGGCTGCACATTCATGAATTTGAACGACAGCCAGCGGCGGGCACCGTTGACGCCCTTGCCCACGCCCGGGACCAGCACCAGCACCAGCAGGACCAGGGTCAGGACGATCAGATAGGGCGCCATCTTTTGCCAGGTCTTGACCGGGATCCGGAACGCCACCAGGCTGGCGAACAGGGCCACAACGATGAAGATTGCCTGGCGCATCAGGAAATGGGTGCTCTTGTAGCCTGCGTATTTCGGCGAATCCGGCAGCGCGATCGACGCCGAATAGACCATCACCATGCCGAACAGCATCAGCAACACGGTGACCCAGACCAGGGGCTGGTCATATTCCATCATGCGCGAGCGCTGGGACTGGACGTGCACCTGGCCGGGGATCCCGGCGCCTGGCAGCAATGCGGAAAGGAATTTCATCCGGTCACCTCCCCGCGCGACAAGCCGAGTTCCCGCACTGCGTCGACGAACACTTCCGCCCGGTGCAGGTAGCTGCGGAACATGTCATAGCTGGCGCAGGCCGGCGACATCAGCACGGCGTCTCCCGGCTGGGCCAGGGATGCCGCCTTGTCGACTGCCTCTTCCAGGCTCTGGCAGGAATGCACCGGAACGCCCGAGCCATCCAGCGCCGCGCCAATGGCCGGGCCATCGCGTCCGATCAGCACGACGTCGCGCACGTAACGTGCAACGGGCTCGCGCAGCGGAGAAAAATCCTGGCCTTTGCCATCGCCGCCGGCGATCAGGACCAGGCGGCCGCCGGACATGGAGCCCATGCCGTTCAGCGCAGCCGCGGTCGCGCCGACATTGGTGCCCTTGCTGTCGTCGTAGTAGCCGACGCTGCCGATGGTCGCC
>NZ_JAUSME010000098.1 GCF_030645555.1 Herminiimonas sp. | reverse complement strand
GCGGCGGCGCCAGCCGCAGCTGCAGCATCGCCAGCGGCAAGCACCGGCACCAAGTCCGACTCTTGAGCAACACGTTGCGCCGGAACGGTCCGGCACGACTTCTACGGTAGAACATCATGCGCAAATATTTCATTACCGGCTTGCTGATACTTGTCCCGCTCGCGATTACCCTGTGGGTGCTGAACCTGATCGTCGGCACGATGGATCAGTCCTTGCTGCTGCTGCCGGAGCGCTGGCGGCCGGAAGCGGTATTCGGCTTCGCGATCCCCGGCCTGGGCACGATACTGACGCTGCTGATCATCCTGCTTACCGGCCTGGTGACGCGCAATTTCATCGGCAACCGCGTCGTCGCCTTGTGGGAATCGGTGTTGAACCGCATTCCAGTGTTCAACACGATTTATTCCAGCGTCAAGCAAGTGTCCGATACGCTGTTTTCATCATCGGGTAATGCCTTCCGCAAGGCGCTGCTGGTGCAGTATCCGCGCCAGGGTTCGTGGACGATCGCTTTCATGACCGGCGTGCCGGGCGGTGATGTGCGCAACCACCTGACCGGCGATTATGTCAGCGTCTATGTCCCGACCACGCCTAACCCGACCTCCGGTTTTTTCCTGATGGTGCCGCGTGCGGATACGATAGAACTCGACATGAATGTCGATGCAGCATTGAAATACATTGTCTCGATGGGCGTCGTCACACCCGAGTATTTCGAGAAAACACACATCATCGATCCGAACAAGGTGCACTCGGACGAAGTTTAGCAATCAGCAATCGCGCATTTCTACGATTGAAAACAAGAACCTGTAACTGGAAATTGAATATGTCTATGCGTACCCATTACTGCGGCCTCACTTCCGAAGCGCTGCTCGACCAAACCGTCAGCCTGTGCGGCTGGGTCCATCGTCGTCGTGACCATGGCGGCGTCATTTTCATTGATTTGCGCGATCGCGAAGGCCTGGTGCAAATCGTTTGTGACCCGGATCGCGTCGATGTATTCAAGGCTGCGGAATCGGTACGCAATGAATTCTGCCTGCGCATCACCGGCATCGTGCGCAACCGTCCTGACGGCACCACCAACAGCAACCTGACTTCCGGCAAGATCGAAGTGCTGGCGCATGAACTGGAAGTGTTGAATCCTTCTGTCACGCCACCGTTCCAGCTCGACGACGACAACCTGTCGGAGACGACACGCCTGACCCATCGCGTGCTCGACCTGCGCCGTCCGCAAATGCTAAACAATCTGCGCCTGCGTTACAAGGTGACGATGGAAGTGCGCAAGTTCCTCGATGCGCAGGGCTTCATCGATATCGAAACGCCTATGCTGACCAAGTCGACACCGGAAGGCGCGCGCGATTATCTGGTGCCGTCACGCGTCAACGCCGGTCACTTCTTTGCGTTGCCGCAATCGCCGCAATTGTTCAAGCAATTGCTGATGGTGGCCAACTTTGATCGCTATTACCAGATCGTCAAATGCTTCCGCGATGAAGATTTGCGTGCGGATCGTCAGCCTGAATTTACGCAGATCGATTGCGAAACCTCGTTCATGAACGAACAGGAAATCCGCGATCTGTTTGAAGGCATGATTCGTCTGGTCTTCAAAAACTGCCTGAACGTTGATCTGCCTAACCCGTTCCCGGTAATGGATTACGCCACCGCGATGGGCATGTATGGTTCCGACAAGCCGGACATGCGCGTCAAGCTCGAATTCACCGACCTGACCAGCATCATGAAAGATGTCGAGTTCAAAGTGTTTTCGGGCGCAGCGAATATGGACGGCGGCCGCGTAGTCGGCTTGCGCGTTCCTGGCGGCGGCGCAATGCCACGTTCCGAGATCGATGCGTATACACAGTTCGTCGCGATCTACGGCGCCAAAGGTCTCGCCTACATCAAGGTCAATGAAAAAGCCAAGGGCCGTGAAGGTCTGCAATCGCCTATCGTGAAGAACATCCACGACGAAGCGCTGACGAAAATCATAGAAGCAACTGGCGCACAAGACGGCGACCTGATTTTCTTCGGTGCCGACAAGGCCAAGGTTGTCAACGATGCGATAGGCGCACTGCGCGTCAAGGTCGGTCACAGCGATTTCGGCAAGAAAAACGGTTTGTTCGACGATGTATGGCGTCCATTGTGGGTGGTCGACTTCCCTATGTTTGAATTCGACGAAGACAACCAGCGTTGGTCGGCGACCCATCATCCATTCACCGCGCCGAAAGATGGCCATGAAGACTTGATGGAAAGCAATCCGGGCAAATGCCTCTCCAAAGCCTACGATATGGTCTTGAACGGCTGGGAACTGGGCGGCGGTTCGGTCCGTATCCACCGTGCCGAAGTACAAAGCAAGGTGTTCCGCGCATTGAAGATAGGTGCAGAAGAAGCGCAACTGAAATTCGGCTTCCTGCTGGATGCGCTGCAATATGGCGCGCCACCGCATGGCGGCCTGGCATTCGGCCTGGATCGCATCGTCACGATGATGACAGGTGCTGAATCGATACGCGACGTGATCGCTTTCCCGAAAACCCAGCGTGCGCAATGTCTGTTGACGCAAGCGCCATCGGAAGTCGATGAAAAGCAATTGCGCGAATTGCATATCCGCCTGCGCAATGTAGAACCGGTTGTGAAAGCGTAATTCGTTTTTGCGGCATAATCAAAAGGCGCGGAATTCCGCGCCTTTTTTTCGTTTTGAACCTGTTGTCATTCTCTATCTGAAAGCCACGATTTGCCATGAGCCGGCCTTACAAAATTCCCGTCTCCGTCCTGGTCGTCATCCACGCTGCCAATCTGGATGTATTGCTGATAGAGCGCGCCGACAAGCCGGGATACTGGCAGTCGGTGACAGGTTCCAAGGATGCAGTCGATGAACTGTTGCTGGAAACAGCAGTGCGCGAAGTGGCCGAGGAAACCGGCATCATCGTCGGACACTTGCCATCCGATCAAGAACGGCCGGCAGGTTCTTCATCGGTGCCGCTGGAAAATCTGCGCGATTGGCAACTTTCCAATGTTTATGACATCTATCCCGTGTGGCAGCATCGTTATGGGCCTGAGGTGACCAGAAATACCGAGCATGTATTCGGTTTGCTGGTGCCGCGGACGATACCGGTCGTGCTCGCACCACGCGAACATTTGAACTTCATGTGGCTGCCATATCGTGAAGCGGCGGATAAATGTTTTTCTGCCTCGAATGCCGAGGCGATACTGCAATTGCCCAACTACATGGGCCGTTGATTGCAGCGATGCATGTGATATCGATTTCAATTTTGTTTTATAGCCGGGTATAGATTGCATGAAACTGCGCATTACAACTTACAACATACACAAGGGCGTGTCTTCATTCGGCAGCCGGCCGCGCATACACGCATTGAAGCAAGCCATTAATGCGATGCAATCCGATGTGCTGTTCCTGCAAGAGGTGCAGGGCCGTCACGACCTGCATGCGATGAAGCATGCAACGGACTGGCCTGAACTGTCGCAGCAGGATTTCCTGGCCGGCGATTCGCATGAATGTGCGTACGGGATGAATGCAGTCTACGATCACGGCCATCACGGCAATGCATTGCTGAGCTGCTTTCCCATCCTGTCTTCGCGCAACCAGAATATCTCGGACCACAAGTATGAGTCGCGCGGCATCCTGCATTGCATCGTGCAAACGCCGGAAGCAAATGTGCATTGCTTCGTCGTGCATCTGGGCCTGTTTGCCGGCAGCAGAAAGCGCCAGACCGAGGCCTTGATAGAGGCCGTGACTGCATCGGCGGAAGCGGACTCGCCCATCATCATCGCCGGCGATTTCAACGACTGGGGCAATCGCCTGAGCGAGGAATTGCGTGCGCAGCTGGGCGTGACGGAAGTGTTTGATGAAAATCTGTCGCGGCGCGGCTTCGGCTCGTATTTGCGCCAGTTGAGCGGGCGTGGTATCAAGATACAACCGGCGCGCACTTTCCCGGCGGCGATGCCGTTTCTGCAGCTGGACCGGATTTATATACGCGGTTTCAAAGTAGAATCAGCCGAAGTCTTGCATGGCGCGATGTGGGCCAAGCTGTCGGACCATGCGCCCATCGTCGCGACCCTGCAGCTGAAATAAGCGATGGCGTGATCGGCCATCGATAGAAAGCGGGTGCATGCATGCACCCCGATAAACCAGGCGCCAGCAGCCGATCGCGCCAGTCCAACCAACCATAGCAAGGCAGCCCACACCCATGCGCCCGGTCAGCTTTAGCGGTCAAAACGATATCCGGCTGCTGCATTCCGGCGCGGAATATTTCCCTGCGCTGATCGAGGCATTCGATGCCGCCACATCAGAAATCTATCTAGAGACTTACATCTTTGCCTTTGATGACACGGCCAGCAGCATCAAGGCGGCGCTCATTCGTGCCGCGCAACGTGGCGTGACTGTCAATGTAATGACGGACTGGCTGGGTACCGGCAACCGGCAATCGCAAATACTGCAGCGCGATTTTGACGCCGGCGGCGTCGTGCATCGCAGCGCCAATCCATGGTTCCGGCGCGGGATTGCGCGCATGCATCGCAAGATCTGTGTAGTGGACAGGAAGGTGGCGTTTCTGGGCGGCTTGAACATCGTCGATGATATGCGTGACGATGACGATCCTTCCATCATCCTGCCGGCGCCACGCTGGGATTTCGGTGTAAGCATTAGCGGTCCGCTGGTAGCGACCATCCATTGGGAAGTGGCGCTGCACTGGGCGCGCGTGGGCAACATCAGCTGGCGCATGCGCTGGGCCAGCTTCAAGGAGCAGCGCATGCGCCGCCCGAGCGAGGCGCGCGAGGCCATGATAGCCGGCCTCGTGGTGCGGGATAATTTGCGCAATCGCCGCACGATACAGAATGCCTATTTGAAGGCGCTGGGTGGCGCAAGGCAGTATGCGATGCTGGCCAATCCCTATTTTGCGCCGGGCCGGAAAATGCGCGCCGGGCTGATATCAGCCGCCACGCGCGGCGTCGATGTCACGCTCTTGCTGGGCGTCGGGCAATACCATTTCCAGGATGTGATTGCGCGTTCCTTTTATCCGCAATTGTTAAAACATGGCATCAAAATATTTGAATATCAAAAGGCGCAGTTGCATGGCAAGGTGGCGGTGGTCGACGATAGCTGGGCTACGGTAGGTTCCAGTAATTACGACGGCTTCAGCCTGTTCGTGAATCAGGAGGCGAACGTGGTGGTGATCGATGCCGGCTTTGCCGAAACACTGCGCGTGCATATGGCGCGTGGCGTGGCCGACGGCGTGGAGATGAACCTGTCCCAGTTCGACAAGATCCCGCTGCACAAGAGGATTCTTTATCGCATCGCGTATCAGATCTACAAAATCCTTATGCGCTTGATCACCTGGGGAAAATCGGCTGAATAGCCGTGATATACGAGAGAGCGGCGGCTGTGACTATCAAGCCCTGAAACGTTTTACCAGTGCCTCGCATATATTGCCGACGTCGGCATCCGAGATGCGCAAGGCATCCGATGCCAGCGCGCCGGCATCCACCCATTCCAGCGATTCTGCCTGGCCGCGATATTCCTGTATCGCCTTTTCCACCAGATAATTGAGCGCGATCAGCGAACGCACTGCAGGCGGAAGCGATGGGTCGCGCAGTGCATCGCGCTTGTGGTGCATGCGTATGGCCAGTACTACATCGCCCGAAATGGACCAGCGTTCTGCCAGCAGTGCCCCGACCAGCGTGTGATTGACGCCATGCTGGCTATCTTCCAGCTTGATGGCTACATCGGCGGGCTTGCAATTGGCGATCGCCAGTGTGTCGAGATAGGTCGGAAAAGCGGCTTTCAGTATCGGTATGCCGGCATCGCAAAACAGGCCGAAGCTGTAGGCGACTTCGCTTGCAAGGGTGCGGCTGCCGCGGGCCAGAAAACTGATGCCTATCGCACGTTTTTCCGAGACATCCCAGAAGCGCGCCATCATCTTGTTGCCCAGGCCCAGTGTTCTTTTGAGTATCAGTCCGGTCATGATCGCGTTGCAGTGATCGAGGCCGATCAGGATGATTGCATCTTCTACGGTGCTGATTTGCCGTCCCAGATTGAAGTAGGCGGAATTTGCAGTCTGCAACAAGGTGCCCGACATCGCGACATCGCGGCGTATCAGGCTGGCGAATTTTTTTGTGTTGGGGCTGACCTGTCGCATTTCATGCTGCAAGGCCATCAGCAGCGCCGGCCGTGGCGGAATATTGAGCAGCGAAAAATCCGGGGCCAGTTGCGCATGCAGGGCAGGGCTGGACAGATTCTCTGGCAAGACAAGTTCCTTTTATTATTATTCGTATCAAGCGCCAGTAGATCACCCGCTGCACGCTAATTGGAAGCTGTACTCGGGAGCCGGGTATCAGCATTGCACTGTTTTTTCTTTTTCCGCGGCGAGAGAAATCATATCATTTTGATTGCATAAATATGTCTTTTTTATCATCGTTGCTGCGTGTTGATGCCATGTCACATTTCAAAATTCATGCTGTGACATTTGACGGAACATGGATGCATGCGCAGGCCCTGCCATCGCGATGCCAATTTTCCCGGGCAGCGATTTTTTGCCAGTGGGTCGCTACAATGGTGTTTCATTCCTATCTATGAGCAATCACCATGGCAACAGCAAGCGTACGCATAGATAAATGGTTATGGGCGGCGCGGTTTTTCAAGACCCGGACGCTGGCGAGCGATGCAGTCGACAATGGCAAGGTCAGGCTGGAGCGCGATCGCATCAAGCCGGCGCGCGCGCTCAAGTGCGGCGACGTGCTGCAGATCGATAATGGCGCCACGGTATGGGAAGTGTCGGTAACCGGCTTGTCGGATGTGCGCGGCTCGGCCGAGATGGCGCAGAAGCTGTATGCAGAAACTGAGCAAAGCGTGCTGAAGCGGCAGCAGGAAGCGGATAAAAGAAAGTTCTTCAAGGAGCCGGGCCTGACGATCAAGGGCCGGCCGACCAAGCGTGATCGTCGCTTGCTGGACAAAACAAATCAAGAGTGATTTCCCGCGTATGGTTCTAAGCCGCCATCATGCGATAGTATTAAGCAAATGGTAATTTATCAGCTACGGGGAGACACAGATGGGTCAATACGTTGCGCCTTTGCGCGATATGCAATTTGTACTGCACGAACTGCTGCATGTGGCAGATGAGTTGAAGCAATTACCCAGGCATGCAGACATCGATGCCGACATCATCAATCAGGTACTCGAAGAGGGCGGCAAATTTACTTCGGAAGTATTGTTCCCGCTGAACCATAGCGGCGACAGGGAAGGCTGCAAGCTCGATATCGCCACGCATGAAGTGACTCCACCCAAAGGCTTCAAGTTCGCCTACGAACAATACGTAGCCGCAGGCTGGCCGGCGCTGTCCTGTGACCCGGAATACGGTGGTCAGGGTTTGCCGCTGGTGTTGCAGAATTCTTTTTACGAAATGCTGAATTCATCGAACCAGGCGTGGACCATGTATCCGGGCCTGTCGCACGGCGCGTATGAATGCCTGCATGCACACGGCACTGAACAGCAAAAGACGCTCTACCTGCCCAAGCTGGTTTCCGGTGAATGGACCGGCACCATGTGTCTGACCGAAGCGCATTGCGGCACCGATCTGGGCTTGCTGCGTTCGAAGGCCGAGCCGCAGGCGGATGGCTCGTACAAGATCAGCGGCAGCAAGATATTCATCTCGGCCGGCGAACACGACATGGCCAGCAACATCCTGCACCTGGTGCTGGCGCGCCTGCCCGGTGCGCCGGAAGGCACCAAGGGCATTTCACTCTTTATCGTGCCGAAGTTCCTGCCGAATGCGGATGGCACGTTAGGTGCGCGCAATCCGATATTCTGCGGCGCGCTGGAAGAAAAAATGGGCATACACGGCAATGCCACCTGCCAGATGAATATAGATGGCGCCACCGGCTGGCTGATAGGTGAGCCGAACAAGGGCTTGAATGCGATGTTCGTGATGATGAATGCGGCGCGCCTCGGCGTCGGCATGCAGTCGCTGGGCCTGACCGAAGTCGCGTATCAAAATGCCTTGATCTATGCGAAAGACCGTCTGCAAATGCGCAGCCTGACCGGCACCAAGGAAGCCGGCAAACCGGCCGACCCTATCATCGTGCATCCCGATGTGCGCCGCATGCTGCTGACTGCCAAAGCCTATGCCGAAGGCGGCCGCGCATTCAGCTCCTATGTGGCGCTGCAGATAGACCGCGAACTGAATCATCCGGATGCCGCGGTACGCGCCGATGCCGCCGCCGAAGTTGCATTGCTGACGCCTATCATCAAGGCTTTCCTGACCGACAATGGCTGGATTTCCACCTCGGAAGCGATGCAAGTCTTTGGCGGCCATGGCTTCATTTCCGAATGGGGCATGGAGCAGTATGTGCGCGACTCGCGCATCAACATGATTTACGAAGGCACCAATACAATACAGTCGCTGGATCTGCTGGGCCGCAAAATCCTGCTCGATAACGGCGCCAAGTTGCGCAAGTTCGGCGCGAAGATCCAAACCTTCATAGAAGAAAACGGCACAGATGAAGCGATGTCCGAATTCATCACGCCGCTGGCCGATCTGGCCGGCTAGGTCACCTAGATGTCGATGGATCTCGGCATGAAGGCATTCCTGAATCAGGATGTAGTCGGCGCCGCCGCCGTGCCCTATCTGCGCGTGGCCGGGCATCTGGTGTACGCCTACTTCTTTGCGCAGATGGCCAAGATCGCACTGGAAAAGCAGGATGGCGGTGACACTTTTTACAAGGCCAAACTGGCGACGGCGCGCTTTTATTTTGGCCGCCTGCTGCCGGAAACCGCGATGCTGATCCGCCAGGCGCGTTCCGGCTCCGCCAATCTGATGGCGCTGGATGCCGAACTGTTTTAAGGTCTGCGCGCATACCGTTCGATAGCAGCTGCACGAATGCATTACTCACCAAGAGGTTCAGGCATGGCAAATTTCATTGTTAAAAAAGTCGCGGTGCTGGGTGCCGGCGTGATGGGCGCACAGATCGCCGCGCATTGTATCAACGCCAAAGTATCGGTCATCCTGTTTGACCTGCCGGCCAAAGATGGCAACAAGAATGGCATCGTGCTGCGCGCGATAGACAACCTTAAAAAGCTGAGCCCCGCGCCGCTGGCCAATGCGGAGCATGCCGCCCTGATAGAGGTGGCAAATTACGAAGACGATCTGGAAAAACTGCAGCAATGCGACCTGATCATCGAGGCGATCGCCGAGCGCATGGACTGGAAGCACGATCTGTATAAAAAAGTCGCGCCGCACATAGCGCCGCATGCGATCTTTGCCTCCAACACATCGGGCCTGTCGATCACGGCGCTGTCCGAAGGTTTTGCGGCGGATCTGAAAGCGCGTTTCTGCGGTGTGCATTTTTTCAACCCGCCGCGCTACATGCATCTGGTCGAACTGATCCCGACTGCCGCAACGCAGCCGCAGATACTCGACCAGCTTGAAGCCTTCCTGACATCGACGCTGGGCAAGGGCGTGGTGCGTGCCTTCGATACGCCCAACTTCATCGCCAATCGCGTCGGCATCTTCGGCATGCTGGCAACCATGCATGAGGCAGAAAAATTCGGCCTCACAGTCGACGTCGTGGATGACCTGACCGGCAGCAAGCTGGGGCGCGCCAAATCAGGCACCTTCCGCACGGCTGACGTGGTGGGCCTGGACACGATGGCGCATGTGATCACGACAATGCAGAACACGCTGCAGGACGATCCGTTTTTTCCTGTCTATCAAACGCCGGCGATACTGACGAAGCTGATAGAGGGCGGCGCGCTCGGGCAAAAAACCGGCGCCGGTTTTTACAAGAAGGTCGGCAAGGACATCTTGCGCATCGATCCGGCGAAAGCCGATTACGTCACCGGCGGCGGTGCGGCCGACGACTTGATAGGCCGCATCCTGAAGGAAAAAGATCCGGCCAAACGGATGAAGGCCTTGCATGATGCGAGCAACCCGCAGGGGCAATTCCTGTGGGCGATATTCCGTGACGTATTCCATTACATCGCCGTGCATCTGGAAGCAGTGGCCGACAATGCGCGCGATGTCGACTTTGCGCTGCGCTGGGGTTTCGGCTGGACCCATGGCCCGTTTGAAACCTGGCAGGCTGCCGGCTGGCAGCAGATTGCGACATGGGTAAAAGAAGATATAGATGCAGGCAAGGCGCTCAGCAATGCGCCGCTGCCGGCATGGGTATTTGATGGGCCGGTTGCGCAGAACGCAGGCGTGCATGCGACGGATGGTTCATGGTCGCCGGCGCAAAAGAAAAACGTCGCGCGCTCGCAGCTGCCCGTGTACCAGCGCCAGGTGTTCCGCGCCAGCCTGATCGGTGACGCGGCGGCGCACGGCAGCACGGCGGGTACGACCTTCTTTGAAGATGAATCGGTACGCATCTGGCATCAGGACGATGAAGTATTGATCCTCTCGTTCAAGACCAAGATGCATGTGATCGGCTCCGGCGTGACTGCCGGTATCGTGAAGGCGATTGCCGAAGCAGAAAAGAATTTCAAGGGACTGGTGATCTGGCATGTGGATGCAGCTGAAGGCGGCGCATTTTCGGCCGGCGCCGACCTGCAAGCTATGCTGCCCTTGTTCATGTCCGGCGGCGTCAAGGCAATCGAGCCGGAAGTGATCAAATTGCAGCAGGCGCACCAAGCCCTGAAATACGCCAACGTGCCGGTAGTGGCAGCGGTGGCCGGGCTGGCTCTGGGCGGCGGTTGCGAATTGCTGCTGCACGCAGCCAGGCGCGTCGCATCGATAGAGTCGTATATCGGCCTGGTCGAAGTTGGCGTCGGTTTGATTCCGGCCGGCGGCGGCTTGAAGGAAGCGGCAGTGCGCGCGGCCGGCGATGCCAGGGGTAACGACATCCTGCAATTTTTGAAACACTCTTACATGAACGCAGCGACGGCCGCAGTTTCCAAATCCGCGCTGGAAGCGCAAAGCATGGGTTACCTGAAGAGCGACGACATCATCGTCTTCAATCCTTATGAATTGCTGCACGTCGCCAAGACGCAGGCGCGCGCGATGTCGGACGCCGGCTATCGCGCGCCGCGCAAAACGCTGGTGCCGGTCACCGGGAAATACGGCCTGGCAACGATAGGCGCGCAATTGATCAATATGCGCGATGGCGGTTTCATCTCGGCGCACGATTACAAGCTGGGCATGATGATCGCGGAAGTCGTCAGCGGCGGTGATATAGAGCAGGGCAGCCTGGTCGATGAGCAATGGCTGCTCGACCGTGAACGCCGCGCCTTCATGGAATTGCTGAATCATCCGAAGACGCAGGAACGCATCATGGGCATGATGCAAACCGGCAAACCCGTCCGCAACTGAAAAGGGCTGACTAAGCTACTGCACAAACCAATCTCAGCGCTGCGATGCTCGCCGTACTCAAGTACGGCTGCGCTTCTCGCACTGACCTTGGCTTGCTCGCTACGCTTATTCAACCCTTTTGATATCTAATAAGTTAAGTCCTATTTCAGGAGCACCAGATGATCAAACAATTACAAGATGCCTACATCGTTGCGGCGACCCGCACGCCTATCGGCAAGGCGCCGCGCGGGATGTTCAAGAATACGCGTCCCGATGATTTGCTGGTGCGCGTGCTGCAGTCGGCCCTGTCGCAAGTGCCTGGCCTGGACCCGAATTTGATCGAGGATGTAATTGTCGGCTGTGCATTTCCGGAAGCCGAGCAGGGTTTGAACCTGGCGCGCATGGGCGTGCTGCTGGCAGGATTGCCGAAGACCGTCGGCGGCGTGACCGTCAATCGTTATTGCGCCTCCGGCTTGACCGCGATTGCGATGGCGGCAGACCGCATCCGCGTCGGCGAAGCCGATGTGATGATCGCCGCCGGTGCCGAGTCTATGTCCATGGTGCCTATGATGGGCCACCATCCGGCGATGAACATGGGCATCTTCAAGGATGAGAATATCGGCATGGCGTACGGCATGGGCTTGACTGCCGAGAAGGTTGCCACGCAATGGAAAATTTCGCGCGAGGCGCAGGATCAGTTTGCGCTGAATTCGCATCTGAAGGCGCTGCTCGCCCAACAGAGCGGCGAGTTCAATCATGAAATGACAGCTGTCGATATCGCCGAACGTTTTCCGAATCTGGCGAGCGGCGAGATCGATGTCGTCACCCGCATGGTCAACATGGATGAAGGCGCGCGCGCCGATACCAGCCTCGAAGCGCTGGGCAAGTTGCGTCCGGTGTTTGCGCCCAAGGGTTCGGTCACGGCCGGCAACAGTTCGCAGACTTCGGATGGCGCCGGCGCCCTGATTCTGGTCAGTGAAAAAATCCTCAGGCAATTCAACCTGACGCCGCTCGCGCGCTTCGTCTCGTTCGCCGTGCGCGGCGTGCCGCCGGAAATCATGGGCATAGGGCCGAAGGAAGCCATCCCCGCCGCCTTGCGCGCTGCTGGCCTGAAGCAGGATCAGATGGACTGGATAGAATTGAATGAAGCGTTTGCCGCGCAGTCGCTGGCGGTGATCCAGGATCTCGGCCTCGACCCGGCGAAAGTCAATCCGCTGGGCGGCGCAATTGCACTCGGCCATCCGCTGGGCGCCACCGGCGCAATACGCGCCGCCACCGTCGTGCATGGCTTGCGTCGCAAGAACCTGAAGTACGGCATGGTGACGATGTGCGTAGGCACCGGGATGGGTGCTGCCGGGATATTCGAAAGGATGTAGTTGCCCGATGATGCCGGCGCCAGCAGCGTGACGGCAGGGCAGCTTGTCCTCTGTTTGTATTGATGCCCGCTGCATATCTCATGCATGCGCATGGATTTGTGCAGATGCGTATCGTCCCCTCTGCCAGCCTTACAGGAAACTCAGATGTCAAAAAATTCAGGGTCGCTCAAGGCTATCCTCTACGCGCTTGGCGCGAACGGCGGTATCGCGCTGGCCAAGGCAGTGGCCGCATTCTTTACCGGCAGCGGTGCCATGCTCGCCGAGGCTTTGCACAGCTTTGCCGATTGCGCCAACCAGGTGCTTTTGCTGGTCGGCATGCAGCAAGCCAAAAAACTGCCCACGCTGGATCATCCTATGGGATACGGCCGCGTCGTGTATTTCTGGTCGATGATGGTCGGCGTGCTTCTGTTCAGCATAGGCGGGCTGTTTTCAGTCTGGCACGGCAGTCAATCGCTGCTGCATCCTGAGCCGGTCAAGTACCTGCTGCCATCTCTGGGTGTGCTGCTGGTTGCAGTGGTGCTGGAGGCGATAAGCCTGCGTGGCGCATTGCACGCGCTGGCAGCAGAGCGCGCGGACAAGACCTTGTGGCGCTGGTTTCGTGAAACGCGGCAATCGGAACTCCTGGTGATCGCCGGCGAAGATATCGCCGCGCTGGCAGGCCTGCTGCTGGCATTTGTCGCGCTGGCGCTTACCGGTATCACGGGCAACCCTATCTTTGATGCGCTGGGTTCGATTGCGGTCGGACTCTTGCTGATCGCGGTCTCGTTTGCCGTCACGATAGAGGTAAAGAGCCTGATTACCGGGGAATCTGCCTCACCCGAGATGCGGGCTGCGATCACCGAGTTCATTGCCAGCCAGCCCGAGGTGGAGCGCATCGTGAACATCATTACTTTTCAGTTGGGTAACGAGATTGCCGTCGCGGTAAAGGCAAAAATGGTTCCTATGCCCAGCGCCGATGCACTGGTGTCGGCTATCGATGAAGTGGAAGAGCGCCTGCAGGCTCACTTCCCCAGCCTGCACTGGTCATTCTTCGAGCCGGATGCCGGCATCCCCAAGCCCAGGGCGGATGCCCTTTGACGTCCGCTCCCGGCGGCAAGCGGACGTACTTTCTTTAATATGAAATCAAAGACGTCCGGTCAGCAGCATGATGATGAGGACGATGACGATAATGCCGGTAATTCCACTGGGTGCATAACCCCAGCTGCGGCTATGTGACCAGCTCGGCAATGCGCCTATGACGATCAGTATGAGGATGATCAATAAAATGGTGCTCATGGTTTTCTCCCTGGAATATATTTCAAAAATACGGCTTGCAAGCATGGAAGTCGTGGTGCTTGCTGGGTGCGCACACCTCTTCCGGTTCAAAGAATAAGCAAAAGGCAGAGGCGGGTCGGTGTGTTGCCGCACTTAATTCATACTCGACCTTGATTTTTTAGTGACCTACGTGCGCCATCGCACGGACGGCCGGGAGGTTTGCGATTATTTTGAGCAACAGTTACATGGGTTTTCCTGTAATCCGCTTTGTCAAAAAAGGTATTCTATGAAAACAGTACAAAAAATTGCATACACTGTCATGGCTGCGGCCGTCTTGTTGGGTGCAGCTGGTTGTGAGGGTATGTCCAAGCGCGATAAGAGTACGGCCATAGGCGCCGGTGCAGGTGCGGTCGGCGGTGCGGTTCTCACAGGTGGCAGTGCGCTTGGTACAGTCGGTGGTGCAGCTGTTGGCGGCATTATCGGCAATGAAGTCGGCAAGAATAAATAATCAAACCATCAGCAATCTATCTTAAGGAAACGCAAATGATTAAATACAAAAACAGTGCCGTCGCCTTGCTGGCGATGGGAGTGATGGCTTTGGCTCTGTCGGCCTGCCAAAAGCAGGAAGGCCCGGCAGAAAAAGCGGGTAAGGAAGTTGATCAGGCAGTGAGTACAGCCGGTCAGAAAATTGAAGATGCCGGCAAGCAGATTCAAGATACTGCAAAAGATGCGCAAAAATAAAGCGTGAGCATGGTGTGTGCGCACACATTTTCCTGCTGTCTGGATCGATGATAGTCGTGGAGTAATCCAGGCCTGTCACCAGTTTGATATGCAGGCAGAGGGGCGATTCAAATCGTCCCTTTTTTTTGCCTGGCACTTTTAAGCCTGTCCCCAAGGCAGCGAATGTATCGCCCGGGGGCTTAGCAAATGTGCGACAAATGTCCCGGAAGCGGGTTTTTCGCTTTTAGGTGGCTATAAGCTTGCGCACACTGCGTAGAATGGCTGTTTTCCATCAACGAGGCCATGAATAATGAAGAAAACTGGAATGGCAAAGAGCGACGCCAAGAAACTGATGGGCAAGATGGCCGCACCCGGCGGGGCAGGTTTTGGCAGCGACGCTGCAATAACGATAGACCGGCGTGAGCAGCGCAAGCGCGATCAAGCCCTGGGCCTGGTGCCATTTGCGGTCAAGCTCAATGGCGATTTGGTGCAGCAATTGCAGGCGCTGGCGAAAGAACGCGGCATCGATCTCAACGAGCTGACTGCGGAGATCCTGGTCCAGGGTCTCAAGGGATAATTTTTGAGCAGTGTGAATGTCGATAGCCGGCTGGCGGTCAACATTCGATATTCAGATTGATGCTTGAAGGCAGGCAGGACGATGCCTGCCGGGTACTCCCTTGAGATTTTCCGGCTGGCATCGCCAGATTCCACGCACGTCCTCAGTGCCCGGCTAGGCCATGACTATCCGGTTGCGGCCACTGTTCTTGGCCTGGTAGAGCGCAGCATCTGCCTGCGCCAGACTGGCCACGGCATCGCCGCCGAGAGGGGCGACGCCGGCACTGAGCGTGATCTGGATAGTGTGACCATCGCCTGAGTCAATCAGGCTTTGTTCCAGCGCAAGGCGCAGTCGTTCTGCGATTGCAGCGCCATTGTCCGGGCTGGTATTGGGCAGCAGCACGGCGAACTCTTCTCCTCCTACCCGTCCCGCAAGGTCTGCCTTGCGCAAGGAATTGCCGCGCAAAAGCTGGGCCAGGTGCACCAGCACCTTGTCGCCTGCGGCATGCCCATAGGTGTCGTTGACCAGCTTGAAGTGATCAAGGTCGAGCATGATCAGCATGCCTGGCTTGCCGCCCTGCTCGATGAGTGCGAGTTCCGCTTCCAGCCTGGTCATGAATGCGCGCCGGTTTGCCAACCCGGTCAGCACATCGGTGGTGGCCATGTGTTCGAGGCTCTGTTCGTGCTGGCGTCGTTCGGTAATGTCGCGCACTATCCACATGCGGCCGATGTCCATGTTGCTGCTCTGGAGGGGGATGAAATTGACCCTGAAAGTGCGGCCATCGGCGAGCTGGAAATCGCGACTCATCGCAGCACTTCTGACCGCCAGCGCGGCTGCATCGGGCCAGCTTTCGAGCAGGTTCTGTGACACCTGGTCGCGCAATGCATCCGGGTCCAGGCCAACCAGCGCGGCAGGCGGGGTTTGGATGCCGAACAAATCACAGAGCGTCTGGTTGATCACCACTACCTTGCCGGACACATCCTGCACCAGAACTCCGCCGGGGAAATGCTGGATCACTTCCAGCAGATGCGCACGGGCAGCGTTCAGCGCCTCTTCGGCGCTGCGCCTTTCGGTGGTATCCACCATGGTCCAGATCAAGTCACCCGCCGGCTGCTCGGCGTCTAGTCGTGTGCCGCGCAGGTTGAACCAGCGCGGCGCTCCACCTGCAGTGCGCAGTTGATCTTCAATCTTGACCTCCCCGGCTGTGCGCAGATCTGTGCACAGCTGTTCAAAGGTGGCAAAGGATGCGTCGTCGCGGAAGATCTGGCGCAGCTTGCTGCCAGCGAGCGGCAATCCATCCACAGAGAAAGTATCTACCGCGCGTTGATTGGCCAAATGGATGGTGTTGTCCTGCCCCGTGACGAACAGGGCAGCGGCCGCATTGTTAAGCAGGGCGAGCCGCAGCTTCGCCTCGGCCATGCGCTGGCTGATGTCGGTCTGGGTACCCATCACCAGTTTTTCCGAGCCGTTGCTGGAGGGGATAAGCTGTCCGCGTATCTCCACCCAGCACCATTCACCCCCGGCCGTGCGCAGGCGAACCTCGGTGTTGAAGGGCTCGCCCAGCGCGATGTGATGCTGCAGCAGGCTCAATATCTTGGGGCTGTCCTGCGGATGCAGCAGGCGCGTCCAGTCCTGGAAATCCAGACTGCCGGGCTGCGCCGGATAGCCGAGCATTTCGCTGCAACGCGCATCCAGCTTGATGGTTCCGGTAGACGGGTTCCACTCCCACAAGCCGTCGCGCACCGCTGCGGTGGTGAGGCGCAGGCGCTCTTCGCTGCGCCGCAATGCTTCATGCGCGGCATGCTGGGCGGTGTTGTCATGTATATAGCCATGCCATAGCGTGCTGCCGTCGCTTTCACGCTCTGGCTTGGCATGGCCCGAGAGCCAGCGGACCACACCGTTGGCGCCGATGAAACGGAACTCGCATTCCCAGGCGGTGAGCATGCGCGCAGATGCCTCGATGCTGGTTTGCACCAGTCCCAGGTCTTCGGGATGAATGCGCTCAAAGACAGGCGTGGCGTCCTGCATCGCGGCTTCGGGCGTCATGTCGTAAATATCAATGATGCCGGGGCTGGCGTATGGAAAGCTGTTTCTGCCGTCCGCACCCAGGCGGTACTGGTATACGACGCCAGGCACTTGCGCCATCAGCTTGGTCAGGGATTCCTGCAATGCTATGCGTGCAGCCTCGCTTGCCCGGCGCGCAGAGACATCGGTAAAGGTGCCGAACACGCGCTGTGCGCGACCGTCGGCGTCGTGCAGCGTGACTTTCCCGCGCGCGTTGATCCAGCACCAGTGGCCGTCATGATGACGCATGCGTTGCTCTACTTCGAAACCCTCAGTCTTGCCATCGAGGAGCTGGTCCAGCGCGATTTGCGTTCCGGCTTTGTCGTCCGGATGCGTCAGGTTCAGGATGCCTTCGAGGCTGGGCTCGAGTTCGCCGGGTGCCAAGCCCAGTGTGTCAGTCAAGCGACGGTCGACACGCATGTAGCCGTTGCTCAGGTCCCAATCCCAGGCGCCCAGTTCTCCGCCTTCCAGCGCCAGCTGGTAGCGCTGCTGGCTTTCCTGCAGCAGTACCTGTTTGCGACGCACGCGGAAGAACAGCAAGGCTATCCACAGCGCGGCTGCCAATATGATGGCAGTGCCAAAAGCGTGTCTCAGCCGGCTGTCATGAATGGCGTCACGGGTGGCGGCCAGCGCGCGGTTGCGATCCAGGCCCACGCTCACAATGAGCGGATAGTTTTTCAGCCGGTTCCAGGCGTAATAGCGCTCCACGCCATCAATCGGCGCGCGTATCTGAAATTCACCATGCATGGCTTGCGGATTGGTGATGAACTCAAGCTCCGGCGGAACTGATTTATCCAGCACGCTATCTTGCAGGTTGGAGCGTGCCAGGTAGCTGCCGTCATTGCGCACCAGAAAGGCCACATCGCTACTGCCAGTGAACACTTCGCGGAAATAGCCGGAGATGTAATCGGGTGCAATCGATAGCACCACGACACCGGCAAAGCGGCCTTCACGCAGTACGGGATAGGAAAACTGTATGCCCCATTTCCCGGAAACGCGGCCCAGCACCGGGCGGCTGATGAACAGCCTGGCCTGGCTGCCTTTGGTGTGCACCAGAAAATGTTCTCTATCGGCTATCGATATCTTGGGCAGACTTGAGCGCTGCTGGTCTGCGAGGCTGGAGTAGATAATGCCGCCGGCAGCATCGGTGACCGCAATCTGCACGATGCTGCCGCGGGGAAAAGTCTTGAGCGCAGTGCTGACGGCAAGCGGGAAGTAACGCTTGGGGTCTGCCGCGTACGTGGTCGCCAGGCTATGGGCGAGATACTCCAGACCCGCCATCAGGGTGCTGACCTGGGTAGTCAGGGTCGCGGACATTTGCGTGGCGCGCAGTCGGGTTTGGCTTTCAGCGTATTTCAGCTGAACGGATTGATCGCTGATCAGATGCGCCCAGTAAACAGCGCAGAGCAGCAAGGCCAGCAAGAGTCCGATCAGCGGGCGGGATATGTGTCCGCGGGCACAGGAGGCCAGGCTGGATATTGTTTTCATCGCGCCCTTAATATAATTGTTGGATGGAGCAGCTCATACGCTATCCGGATACGCGTGCTGAAGAGGGCGATAGTGCCTTCCAGGACTTGTCCGTAACTTTGCAAGGGCCTGATGATATTGGAAAATTATAGCAATATGGAGTGCCAGCCTTCATTTTTTTGACTGTCCGCCATCATGCGGTTAACGTGCCGCCAGACTGCCGCGCCTGCATGGGGCATAATCATGCGCTTTCCGATAGGGATTTCCGATGCGAGTCAGGCAAAATTCAGAAGATATAGGCCGTTGCGGTTGCGGTCGTCGCGAGTACTGCGATGGCAGTCATGGTTTGACAGAAGCGCAGTGGCAGGAGGTTCAGGCCAGGGAACTGGAAGCTGCCCGGCAAAATGCCAACAGCGCTGACGAGTAGAGAGGCGAGGGCCTTGCTGCCACGGCTGCGGCAGCACCCCGTTTAACTTGAATAAGTTGAAGACTGCGCATTCGCAGCTTGCAAGCGCATCTTATTTACCCAGCAACGCCAGCGTATGCTCCCATTCCGCACTCCATGCATATAAAAACGCATGCGTATTGAAAGCTCTTTTCAAGTGTGACATCGGCACCCGATACACATCATTCAATCCCAGCGCCAGCGTGACCGGATTCCACACGGTCTTGTTTTTGGCTTTTTTTCCGCTGCCCTTAATCCTCGCGCCTTCATCGCCGAATATGCCGCCGCCGCTGGCCAGCGCCTGTTCCATATCGATTTTTACCAGGCTGGAAAATGCAATCAACACTTCTTCCCTGTTGATGCCGGCCTGAGACTCCCGGGCTTCTTCGACCTTGACTGGTTCAGCTACACGCTTGAGTTTTTTTACCAGGTGCTCCAGATCCTTCTTCAGGAAACGCAACTCATGCAAAGCCCTGTGTAAGCCCGGGGGCGGGAGTTGCGTCACTATCTTGTAGGCGTCTTTCGTGATCGTGATGAGTACATCTTCGCTGCCGGCGGCAAGTCGCCGGGTGTCGTCCTCGAAAAAAATCGGCGCTGCATAACCACCGTTGGCGTCACCGAACAACGCCGGATAGTCGGCGTCATAATCCAGCCAGACGTAGGGCGTCAAGCCATGCTCCAGCATGTGCGCCAAAGTCCATGGCGTGCCGGTCTGCTGCGCCAGCCAGCCGCAAGCCTGTTCCGTTGTTGCGCGAAATGGTAGTTCGATGATCGTCATTTTCTTTTACACACGCCAAAAATTAATTGCCTGCATGCACGCGTGATGCCGCTTGCAGGAAGGTGCACATCATATGCGAAAGCGGCAGGAACACTTACGTTCATCATGGCGCACCCATGCGGTGCAGCATGCACCAGACAGACGCTTTAGCTCCCGTTTTCATTCTCGCTTCCCTGGCAAGTATGACGTAGAGCCTTATCCAGCAAGGCTGTACGCGGTGGCACAGACCTTGCAACGGTAAAGGCAAGCTTGTACACAAGAAGGTATTTCACGCCCGCTTGTGTCGGCATCCAGTTTCCCCATACACGTAAAGGAACCGTCATGCGCACACGTAGAACCTTCATCGCCACCCTGATCGCCGGCACTTTCGCCCTTGCGGCCGGATCGACCTCTGCACTGGCCGCCGATCAAGTCATACGCGTCGGCACGCTCAAGCTGATGCACGGGATCACGCCTTACTTCTATGACAAATTCACGCCGGCCGGTTACAAGATAGAAGTGATCCCGTTTGAAACGCCTACCGATGGCAAGAATGCAGTGGTCACCAAGTCGGTTGATTTCGGCACCTACGGCCTGGCAGCTGCCACGCTGGGTGCGGCCGCCGGCGAGCCGGTCGTGATCGTGGCGGCGCAATGCAATCGCGGCATGGCAGTGGTGGCGCGCGCCGACAGCAAGATCAATTCGATCAAGGATTTGAAAGGTCAACGCGTCGGCATCCTGCCGGGCTCCACGCAGGAAGTCGTGATCCTCGATCGCCTGAAGCAGGAGGGCATGACGATCAAGGATATCAAGCCGGTGCGCGTGTCGTTCAGCGAGATGGCGTCCGCGCTTGAACGCAGCGATATCGATGCCTTCGTCGGTGCCGAACCGGGACCGTCGATCAGCGTCGGCAAGGGCATAGGCAAGATCGTCGAGTATCCCTACACAACGCCTACCGGCACCGTCAACATGGTGATGACTACCCACGCCGACAATACCAAGGACAAGGCGGAACTGATCAAGGTCTTCCTGAAAATCCATCGCCAGGCGACTGAGTATGCAATGGCCAACCG
>NZ_JAUSME010000095.1 GCF_030645555.1 Herminiimonas sp. | reverse complement strand
ACTTCGCATGGCGCCTACAAGTTCACGAAGAAGCCCACCGGCGATATCCTCGCGATCGAACGCATACGCGAAATTCACATCCGCATCCCGAACACGCATCTGGTGATGCACGGTTCTTCATCAGTGCCGCAGGAATTGCTGGCGGAAATCCGCGAGTTCGGCGGCGACATGAAGGAAACCTACGGCGTGCCGGTAGAAGAAATCCAGGAAGGCATCAGGAACGGCGTGCGCAAGATCAATATCGATACCGATATCCGTCTGGCGATGACAGGTGCGATCCGTCGTTACCTGATCGAGAACCCAGGCAAATTTGATCCGCGCGATTACCTGAAGCCGGCCAAGGAAGCTGCCAAGCAAGTCTGCAAGGCGCGCTTCCTCGCCTTCGGTTGCGAAGGTCAGGCCGCGAAGATCAAGCCGCTGTCGCTGGAAAAAATCGCAGAGAAGTACCAAAAGGGCGAGTTGTCGCAAATCGTTCAATAAACCTATTCAGCAGTGCAACCATGTATCGGCGATTCCAGTAATCGCCGTTTCAGATTTATGGAAACGTCATGACCAGTCTGTATCAGTCCACTATCACTTCATTGCCTTTACTCGGCCGCGGCAAGGTTCGCGAAAACTATGCAGTCGGCGACGACAAGATTTTGATTGTCACCAGCGATCGACTGTCTGCATTCGACGTCGTGATGAACCAGCCGATTCCAGACAAGGGACAGGTACTGAATCAGATGTCCGATTTCTGGTTTGAAAAACTGAAAGACATCGTGCCGAATCATTTGACCGGTATCGCACCTGAATCGGTAGTGGCCGCAGACGAAGTGTCGCAGGTCAAGAACCGCGCTGTCGTCGCCAAGCGCCTGCAGCCGATTTTGGTCGAAGCGGTGGTGCGCGGTTACCTGATCGGCTCCGGCTGGAATGATTACAAGAAAACCGGCGCAGTCTGCGGTGTGCAATTGCCGGCCGGCTTGAAGCAGGCGGAAAAACTGGCTGAACCAATTTTTACGCCAGCCGCCAAAGCCGATCTGGGCGAGCATGACGAGAACATCACCTACGCCGACATGGAACAGCGTATCGGCAAGGAACTGGCCAACAAGATACGCGACATCAGCATCAAGCTGTACAAGACAGCCGCCGATTACGCCGCCACGCGCGGCATCATCATCGCCGACACCAAGTTTGAATTCGGTCTCGACAAGGATGGCACACTGCATTTGATGGATGAAGTGCTGACTGCCGATTCGTCACGCTTCTGGCCGGCCGATTCTTATGCGACCGGTATTTCGCCACCGTCGTTCGACAAGCAATTCGTGCGCGACTATCTGGAAACGCTGACCGAATGGAACAAGACGGCGCCTGCACCGACCTTGCCAGCCGAGGTGATAGAAAAAACCGGCGCGAAATACCGCGAAGCATTGACCCGTTTGACTGGCGAAGACTTGAAAGGCTGACATGACGACGAAACCGTTGGTAGGCGTGGTGATGGGTTCTTCATCCGATTGGGATGTGATGCAGCACGCGGTCCTGATCCTGAAGGAGTTCGGCATTGCACATGAAGCGCAAGTCATTTCAGCGCACCGCATGCCGGACCAGATGTTTGCCTATGCGGAGTCGGCACGATCGCGCGGCTTGCGCGCGATCATCGCCGGTGCCGGCGGTGCCGCGCATCTGCCAGGCATGCTGGCAGCAAAAACCATCGTGCCTATCCTCGGTGTACCAGTGCCATCCAAATACCTGCGTGGCGAAGATTCGCTGCTGTCGAGCGTGCAAATGCCGAAGGGCATACCGGTCTCGACCTTTGCCATCGGCGAAGCGGGCGCCGCAAATGCCGCGCTGGCCGCGATCGCCATCCTTGCCACCACCGACGACAAACTGGCTGCGAGCCTGGAACAATTCCGCGCCAGACAAACGCAAATCGCCGTAGAAATGAAATTGCCCACATGAGCCTGACGAATTACTCTACCCCATTGAATCCTTCCGCATCACCTGGCACCTGGCTGGGCGTGATGGGTGGCGGCCAGCTGGGACGCATGTTTGCGCATGCTGCGCAACAGATGGGCTTCAAGGTTGCGGTACTGGAGCCGGCGCTCGATTGCCCTGCCAGCCATGCGGCCGATCAGCTGCACAGCGCCGACTATACCGATGCGGCTGCCCTGGTGAAGCTGGCCGAGCAATGTGTTGCAGTGACGACTGAATTTGAAAACGTATCGGCGAAGAGCCTCGCATTCCTGGCCGAGCGCACCTTCGTTGCGCCATCGGCTGCATGCGTGTCGATCGCGCAGGACCGGATGGAAGAGAAGCGTTTCTTCATTGAATGCGCGACGACTTCGGGTGTCTTTCCCGCTTCGCATAAAGAGATCACTTGTGCCGCCGATGTCGATGCCGTGCCGGATGATTTATTGCCCGGCATATTGAAAACCGTGCGCATGGGTTATGACGGCAAGGGCCAGGTCCGCGTCAAGACGCGTGCAGAATTGCACTCTGCCTATGCCGGCATGAATGGCGTTGCCTGCGTGCTGGAAAAGATGCTGCCGCTGGCCTATGAAATTTCCGTGTTGGCTGCACGCGGCGCCGACGGCAAGGCAGTCGTCTATCCGATTGCAGAAAACGTGCACAGGGACGGCATCCTGTTTGCCACTACCGTGCCGGGCCCGCACATCAGCAAGGCATCTGCCGAGAAGGCGCAGGCGGCAACGCTGGCCGTGATCGAGCAGCTCGGTTATGTAGGCGTGTTGTGCATAGAATTCTTTGTCCTCACCGATGGCTCGCTGGTCGTCAATGAAATGGCGCCGCGTCCGCACAACAGCGGCCATTACACCATCGATGCCTGCGTCACCAGCCAGTTTGCGCAACAGGCGCGGGCGATGGCGCGTCTGCCCTTGGGCGATGTGCGCCAGCATTCGCCTGCTGCGATGCTGAATATTTTGGGCGACATCTGGTTTGAAGGTGCTTCGGATGAAGCGCGCGAACCGGCATGGGACCAGGTGCTGGCCTTGCCCGGTGCGAACCTGCATCTGTATGGCAAGGATACTGCGCGCCGTGCACGCAAGATGGGCCACATTACCTTTGTCGCAGCCACGCTGGAAGAAGCGCAAGCCAATCTGCACAAAGCCTGTGCAATTCTCGGCATCGCGCCTTGAGCGTTTAAAAGCCAGCGATGCCTGAATCACTGGATTTGCCAGCAATCGACGATGCCGCACGCCGCCTGGAGCGCGGCGAGCTGGTCGCCTTTCCCACGGAGACCGTGTACGGCCTCGGTGCGGATGCCGAGAATCCGGTTGCCGTCGCAAAAATCTATCTAGCCAAGGGCCGGCCTTCGAATCATCCGGTCATCGTGCATCTGGCGCCGGAAGCCGACCTTGCCTACTGGGCGCAGGATGTATCGCCCGCTGCCCGCAAGCTGATCGCCGCATTTTGGCCGGGTCCGCTGACCATCATTTTCAAACGCGCTGCACACATACCCGATACGGTTTCCGGCGGCCAGGATTCGATAGGTTTGCGTTGCCCGTCGCATCCGGTTGCGCAAGCATTGTTGCGTGCCTTCAAGCATGGCAAAGGCGGCATCGCTGCGCCATCGGCCAACAAGTTTGGTCACGTCAGTCCAACCACGGCGCAACACGTGCGGGATGAATTTTCCGAAGATAAAAATGGTTTACTGAATTGCATACTCGAGGGCGGACAAAGCGAGGTCGGGATTGAGTCGACGATCATAGACCTGTCGCGCGGCCATCCAGTGTTGCTGCGTCCCGGGCATATCAGCGCGGCACAGATCGCCGCTGTCCTCGGTGTCTGGCCGGCATTACCCGATCAAGGCGCACCACGCGCTTCCGGCACGCTGGAGTCGCATTACGCACCGCATACGCCAGTGGCCCTGGTCGATGGCGCACAGCTGCGTGCAGTGCTGCAGAAACTGCAGGCGCGTGGCAGACGCGTGGCGCTGATGCAGCATGCTGCAGAAGGTTTTGCGGCCGTTGCTGCCAGCGTATCCTTGCCGGCAACGCCGGCGGCTTATGCGCACGATTTGTACGCGGCCTTGCGTGCGATGGATCAGGTACATGCAGATGTCATCGTGGTGCAGGCACCTCCGATTGACGATGCATGGAGTGGCGTCAACGATAGATTGCGCCGTGCGGCGCATGACTCAGCAGGGATATTGTCGCGCTTGTTGCAGGATTGATGTGCGCTGCGGTTCAGCGCACCGTGCACTGCATTTATTCAGACAGGAAGCGACCGCCATGGAACACCAAAGGTTCTCTCGGTGACACATCGCAGCACTCAACTTCACCGACAAAAATGACGTGATCGCCTTCCGGATAGCGGCTGCGGTTATGGCATTCAAACCATGCCGCGACGCCCTTCAGTATCGGCAAGCCGGTCGGCGACAGCGTAAATTCCACTCCCTCAAAACGGTTCTTGCTCGGTCGCGCAAACTGCAGCGCCAACTCAGCCTGATCGGCTGCCAGGATATTAATCACATAGTGCGTATTGCCGGTGAAAATAGGCAGGCTGCTGGCGCTCTGGGCCAGACTCCACAAGACCAAAGGCGGGCTGAGCGAAACGGAATTGAAAGAGCTGGCAGTCAAGCCGAGAAAGCTGTCGTCCTGCAAGCGCGTCGTGATGACAGTGACGCCGGTTGCGAACTGGGATAGCGCATCGCGAAAATGACGCGTATCAAATGCGGGCGCTGCGTTGTGCGAAGAAGGAATAGACATCGATGATCCGTGAAATTTCATTCATTATGCCGAAAAATCCAGTTCTCATGGCGAAACGCTGCGTTACTGGCCGGCTTTCTTCCGTAGAATCTGGCTACGGAGAACCTTGCACATGAATCTTTTCAATATCCTGCGCGACCACGTTGCGACACAGCCCAATGCGATTGCCTCGCGCTCGAGCCGCCGCGTTGTCACGTATAGAAAATTCTGGTCGCGCATAGAGCGTGCAACGGCGCGCCTGAAGGCAGAGTGGCACGTCCAGCCGGGCGACACAGTCGTGTATTGGGGTCAGGGGCATCAGGATGCGCTGATGCTTTACATTGCCATTGCGCGCTGTGGCGCAAAGCTGCTGCCGCTCGAACATGCGCCGCTGCATCAGCAGAGCATCGCCATCCTGCAGAAAATTCCGGCAGTGCTGTTGCTGCACGATGATGAAACGATATTCGAAGTGCCGCCTGCAGCGCCGCTCATCGTGAACCTGTCGTCGTTGATCGCGACCCGCTGTCACCATACGCCGGCAGTGAGCGAAGACTTGCAGCAGCCCAGCCTGCTGGCGCTGACGCTTGCAGCAGACGGGACGTGCGTAGCAGCCGAGAAAAACCTGCAACAGTTGATGGACCATGCTGAGATTGATGTCGCACCCGATGCAGCGCGTGAATTCAGGATTGCAGAAGCGCTGTTTGATGCCGATATTTTTGCACCGCAAGTCTTGCCAGTGCTGGTTGCGGGCGGGACTATCGTTTTCCGCTGAGCTGGATTGCACAGACCGGGCTTGATGCAACAGTAAGGTGTTGTTGCGGAGCTACTTGCGTTGCGCTTTCTATGCACGGTTCACGCTTTGCGCTAAAGTCATGCCATACATTAATGGAGCAAGCGGATGACAACGGAAATCGCAACACTGGGCGGCGGATGTTTTTGGTGCACCGAAGCGGTGTTTCAACAAATGGCAGGCATCACTGCAGTCGAATCCGGTTACACCGGCGGCCAGGTCGCCAACCCCAGTTACGAGCAAATCTGCGAAGGCACGACAGGCCATGCAGAAGTGGTGCGCCTGAGCTTTGATCCTGCCGTCGTCAGTTTCCGCGAAATCCTCGAAGTGTTTTTCACTATCCATGATCCGACTACGCTGAACCGCCAGGGCAACGACGTCGGCACGCAATACCGCTCTGTCATCTACTACCATACGCCGCAACAGCAGGAGACCGCCAAACAGGTCATTTCAGAAATGGCGAATGTCTGGGACGCGCCCATCGTGACTGAACTCAGCCCGGCTGTAACTTATTACAAGGCTGAAAGCTATCACCAGAATTATTTCCGCCAGAATCCGCTGCAAGGCTACTGCGCCTTCATCGTTGCCCCCAAGGTTTCGAAGTTCCGGCAAACCTTTAGGGACAGGATCAAGTCAGAGATGACGTGATCGGATGCTTAAACGGATTCGGCAGGGTTAGGCGCTGCTGAATCAGCATCGGCTTCCGCCGCCAGCTTGCGCAATACATGCGCTGCTGCCACCAGCCCGAAGGATGCTGTCACCACCATTGCCGAACCGAAGCCGGCACAGTTGAGTCCGGTGACGCCGGCCTGCTCATCGCCATCGACTGCACATGCCTCTTCACTCTCCGGCAAGCGCAGCGGCTCGGTAGAAAATACCGCATCTATGCCGAACTTGTTCCTGGTCCCGCGCGGGAAACCATGTTCGGCCCGCAAGCGCTTGCGCACCTTGGCCAGCAAGGGTTCCTGTTCGGTGCGGCACAAGTCGAGGATCGCGATTTTGGTCGGGTCGACCTGGCCACCAGCGCCGCCTATCGTGACCAGTTTCAATTGATGCTTGCGGCAATAGGCGATCAATGCAGTCTTGGCGCGCACATTGTCGATTGCGTCGATGATGTAGTCGTAGTGGCGCGCACCTATCATTTCATCCAGATTGTCGGCCGTGAGGAAATCCTCGATTTCCGTCACGACGCAGTAGGGATTGATCTGCGCGATGCGTTGCGCCAGCGCGGTTACCTTGGCCTGGCCCAGAGTATCGGTCAAGGCGTGGATCTGGCGGTTGATATTCGATTCCGCGAGGTTGTCCAGATCTATCATCGTGATGTGGCCGATCGCACTGCGCGCCAGGGCTTCGACGACCCAGGAACCGACGCCGCCGACGCCGATGACGCAGACATGGGCGGCGCGAAAGCGCGCCAGCGCGGCATTGCCGTACAGGCGGGCGATGCCGCCGAAGCGACGGTCGAAATCGATATCGGGCAGGGCGGACGGTGTGGCGGGAGCAGTAGGTGCAGTCATGCCGTCATTTTAACGGACGCCAGGGCCAAAGCAGCCCGGTGCTTGCTTCTTTTACGCAAAAGAGTGGATCAGCGGGATCGGGCTGCTGTGCCAGGCCAAATGATTTGCGGTATTCTCGGCAATGCTTGAGATGGATCAAACGAACAATGTTTCGAGTCCGTTAGTCTGTGAAAATAGCGGTGAGGCGGCTATGCCCTGCGCGCGCCGCAGCATCAATACTTAAAGGAAGAAATCCATGTCGATTGCACATATCCGTACCGATTACACGCAAGCTGATTTGTCGGAGACCGATACCGATCCCGATCCTGTCGCGCAGTTTTCCAAATGGTTTCACGAAGCCTTGCGCGCAGAAGTACCCGAGGCTAATGCGATGGGTGTTTCCACGGTGGGTGAAAATGGTCGCCCGTCTTCGCGCATCCTGTTGATCAAGGATTTCGATCAGCGCGGCTTTACCTGGTTTACCAACTACGGCAGCCGCAAAGGCGTGGAACTGGCACAGAATCCTTATGCCGCGCTGTTGTTTCACTGGGTCGCACTGGAACGCGAAGTGCGCATAGAAGGCTTGGTCGAGCGTGTTTCTGCGGAAGAAAGCGAACAGTATTTTCAAAGTCGTCCGCTCAAGAGTCGCCTCGGTGCCATCGCCTCGGCACAAAGCACACCGATCGCGGATCGCGATGCGCTGGAAGCGCAATATGCACGAGTCGAACAGCAATATGGCGAGCAGACGCCACGGCCAGAACAATGGGGCGGCTATCGCCTGAAGCCGGAGTACATTGAATTCTGGCAAGGCCGCAGATCGCGCCTGCACGATCGCATTGCCTATACGCGGGATAAAGACGGACAGTGGCAGCGGCAACGCCTGCAACCCTGAAGCATGTGGTTTCCGTCAGCCGTTTGCGCTGACGGAAACCGCATCGATATTACTGCGCGGTGGCCTTGCAGTCTGCGCGCGGAGGAATGATGCCCCACTCGACGACGACTTGTGGCCCGCCTGCCTTTTTGGTCCACGGGATTTCCAGCGTGCCGTGCTGTGTGGTTTGCGCCATCAAGGCAATGACTTCATTATCGATCTGGTCCGGATTGACCTTGCTGCGGTTGATCGCGACCAGCATCCCGCATTTTTCTGCTTTTTCTTCATTGACCCACGGCGACTTGCCGAAATCACCATCGATCAAGACCTGCACCTGAGGCCCGATATGGGTGGCGATATTGCCGCCCAGCCAGGTATCGGATGCCACCAGCGTCAGCGGCGTTTGCATCTGCGCCTGCCACGTGGCATGCACCTGGCGCGACACTTCAGCTCCCGGGAAGGTGGCGCGGCTGGGGCGGCCGGATTTGTCTGCCAGCGGTCCGCGTGCCAGGCCGTAGCCTGCCGCACCCAGCACCTGCAGGATCACGACCACGATCACTGTCTTGCGCAGCAAGGCGGTATCGTCGGCGCTACGCAAGAACCAGAACGAGAAAAAGCCGAACAGGATGAAGAAGGTGGTCGCCCAATGCGCGGCCAGCGGGATTTTCATCGCGCCTGCAACGAGCATCGTCAGCGCCAGCGGTGCCAGTCCTATAAACAGGATGAAGTAGCGATCGGAGGCGGCCAGCTGGCTGGCGATTTTCGGTGGGCGCGCCGACTTCGGCGTCAATTTGTACTGGCGTGCTGCCCATACGGCGATGACCAGCAGCGCCAGTATCAGCACGGCTATGCGGCCCAGATTGGTCAGCGCGAAGCTGAATAATTCCTGCAGCTCCAGCCAGTAAGTTGCTTGCGGCACCATCTCGCTGCCGGCATAGGCGATAGGCCCGGCTGCCTGCTGCTTGAGCCACAGCAGATGCGGCGTCGCCATCGCTACCAGGATCGCGGTCGCCAGTGCGATGCCTTTCCATGTCTGTGCGCGGCGCAGGTGGCCGGTCAACAGCAGGTACAGAAAAAAAAAGCGGTGAACTGGATCAGCGCACTGTATTTGGTCAGGAACGCACACGCGCAAAATACGCCGAGCATGGCCCACGCGCGCATGCTGTCGGTACGGGTGGCGCGATGGAACATCCAGATTGCGCCAGCTACGGACCACAGTTGCATCGTGTTGTGATTGTTCATCACGCCGCGCACGGTGAAGTAGGCTACCAGCGATACCAGCAGGGTGGCGATCAGTGCCCGGCGTTGCGTCGTCATTTCGCAGCCGAGCTTCCACACCAGCCACAGCGATAGAATCACACTGAGCTGGCCGGTGAAGAAAGTCAACCAGACCGGACGGCCGAAGATGGCGACCAGGCCGTACAGGATCCACGAAGGCAGCGGCGGGTGCTTGTAATAACCCCATTCCAGCCCGCTGGCCCAGACCAGCTCTTCCATATTGTCCCAGTCGGGAGCGCGATGGCTGATGCCGGTGAAGACACTCCACAGAACCAGATGCAGCAAGAGCAGCAGGATCACCAGCGGCGCGATATTGTCTGCGCTGGGTGAAAACAGTCGCGTGAACTTGCTGGACGAAGAAACAGACTGCAGTGGCTGAGTTGGCATCATCGGTAAAAGGTAGGTTGTGTACGTCGAATGGGAAACAATTCCAGTTTGGCAATCGCATACAGTGGCGGTGAATTATAATCGTTGCCTAATAAGCTACGCGAACTTTTTACCCCGCAAGCATGCCCATATTTTCGATTTTCGCAGAGTTCTGCCCGGCCCTGCAATCCGCTCCAGAAAGGTTGTCTTCATGGTGACATTGACCGCATTGCCGAAACATCGTCCGGCCGATGCCTTGATTTCCTGCGTGATTCCGGCTTACAACGAGGCCGCGCACCTGGCTGCATTTTTGCAGGATTTGCGCATTACCCTCGCCACCTTTGCGCCGCGTTATGAAATCATCGTTGTCAACGATGGCAGCAAGGACAATACGGATGAAGTGATGGCGCCGCTGCTGGCAGATGCGGGTTTGCGCTACATCAGCTTTTCGCGCAACTTCGGCAAGGAAGCGGCCTTGTCGGCCGGCATAGATGCAGCCAGGGGCGACGCAGTGATCCTGCTCGATGGCGACTACCAGCATCCGCTTGAACTGTTGCCGGAAATGGTGCGGCTGTGGTTGAGCGGGATAGACATGGTGTACGGCGTCATCAGCGACCGCAGTAACGAATCGCGCCTCAAGCGCTGGGGTA
>NZ_JAUSME010000090.1 GCF_030645555.1 Herminiimonas sp. | reverse complement strand
TGTGGTCGGAACTGCGGCCCGAGTATGTAAAAATAGACATGCACTTTGTGCAAGGCATCAACCTGGATCCGATCAAGCTGCAATTTGTCCGCTCGATCCAGGAAATCGCAGAAAAATCCGGCACCATCGTCATCGCCGAAGGAATAGAAACCGATGCCGAATTGCTGATGATCCGCGACCTGGGCGTCGCCTATGGTCAGGGCTATAAAATCGCGCGTCCGAACGCCAACCCCGCGACCGCGCTCTCCGCCGACTTGCGCACCTTGTTACGCCACAATGGCGTCTCGGTTTATCCGCATGAAGCCGGTCGCGGGCACAAGATGCTGACTGCGCTGAAGCTGCTGCGCAGCGTGAAAGCAGTCTCGCCGGAGGTGCACAACAACCGCATCTATGAAATGTTCAACAGCGACCCGACGCTGGAGGTCATTCCTGTCGTGTCGAATGGCATTCCAGTCGGCTTGATCACGCGCGCCAATCTGATTGATCGCTTTGCCCGGCCTTATTTGCGTGAATTGCATGGCAAGAAATCCTGCACGCTATTCATGGATGGCAATCCGCTGATCACCGACAAGAATACCGCCCTGCATGCCTTGAGCCAGATCATCGTCGATGCCGATCGCCATCACTTGTTCAACGGTTTCATCATCACGGATGCCGGCCAGTACATGGGCATGGGCAATGCACACGATCTGATGCGCGAAATCACGCAAATGCAGATCAATGCTGCGCGTTACGCCAACCCGCTCACGCTGTTGCCAGGCAATGTACCTATCGACGAGCATATAGAACGCTTGCTGGAAAACGGTACGCACTTCTGTGCCTGCTATGTCGATCTCGATCATTTCAAGCCGTACAACGATGTGTACGGCTACCGCAAGGGCGATGACATCCTGCGCCTGACCGGTAAAATATTAAGCGGCCATTGCGATCCGCAGCGCGATTTTGTCGGTCATATAGGCGGCGATGATTTCATCATCCTGTTCCAGAGCGAAGATTGGGAACAACGCTGCAGAACGATCATCGATGTATTCGCAGCGGCCGTTCCCGACTTCTACAGTGAAGAAGATCGCAAGAAAGGCGGTTATGTCAGCGAAGACCGGCGCGGGAAAAGGGTTTTTCATACACTGGCCACGATATCGCTGGGCCTGGTGAAGGTTGAGCCCGGGCAGTACTGTTCGCATCATCAAATCGCTACCGCCACTGCGGATGCAAAAAAACAGGCAAAAAAAATCCCGGGCAACAGCCTGTTCATAGACCGCCGCCTGGGACCTTGTGCGACCGAGAAAGACGGCGATGAATCAGCAGCCGCCGACCTGATCACACGCATTTCGTAATCTGTTTTTTACGCCTGCGGTAGCAGGCGCGTCAAACCGCCCATATACGGATGCAAGACTTCCGGGATGAGCACGCTGCCATCGGCTTGCTGATAGTTTTCCAGCAGTGCGACCAGGGTGCGTCCGACCGCCAGGCCGGAGCCATTGAGCGTATGTACCGATTCCGGCTTGCCTTGTGCATTGCGGAAACGCGCCTGCATGCGGCGTGCCTGGAAGGCTTCGCAATTCGATACCGATGAAATTTCACGATAAGTGTTTTGCGCCGGCAACCACACTTCCAGATCGTAAGTCTTGGTAGCACCAAAACCCATGTCGCCAGTGCACAGCGTGATGACGCGATATGGCAAGCCGAGTTTTTTCAGGATGTTTTCGGCATGGCTGCACATCTCGTCGAGCACCTCGTACGATTTTTCGGGATGAACGACTTGCACCATCTCGACCTTGTCGAACTGGTGCTGGCGTATCATGCCGCGCGTATCGCGACCGTAGCTGCCGGCTTCGGAACGGAAGCATGGTGAATGCGCAGTCAGGCGGATAGGCAGCGCCTCGGCGGCGACGATTTCATCGCGCACGATATTGGTCAGCGGCACTTCGGCGGTAGGAATCAGGTACAGCGCTTCACCCTCGCCTTCCTGCCCGCCCTTTTTCACCGCAAACAGATCGGCTTCGAATTTCGGCAGCTGACCCGTGCCCTGCAGGGAATCGGCATTGACGATGTAAGGCGTATAGCATTCGGTGTAACCGTGCTCGGCAGTGTGCGTATCGAGCATGAATTGCGCCAGCGCGCGGTGCAGGCGAGCGATGCCGCCTTTCATGACCGAGAAACGCGAGCCGGTGATCTTGGCTGCGACGTCAAAATCCAGACCCAGCGCTGCGCCTATATCCACATGATCCCTGACTTCGAAATCAAAGGTGCGCGGCGTGCCGACCTTGCGCAACTCGACATTGTCGGCTTCGTCCGTACCGACCGGCACCGATTCATGCGGCAGGTTGGGTATCGCCAGCATGAATTTGCTAATGTCGGTCTGCAGAATTTCCAGGCGTGCTGCGGATGCCTTCAATTCATCGCCTATGCCGGCCACTTCCGCCATCACCGCCGAGGTATCTTCGCCCTTGCCTTTCAAGGCACCGATCTGCTTGGACAGCGTGTTGCGCTTGTTTTGCAAATCCTCGGTGCTGAACTGGATTTGCTTGCGCTCCGCTTCCAGTGCGTTGAAGGTGGCGACGTCGAGCTTGAACTTGCGTCCCGCTAGGCGGGCAGCGACCGTGTCTATGTCTTTGCGTAAGAGTTGTATGTCGATCATGGCAATGGAGAAGTATGGGTGCGAAAAAATGCCATTGTACCAAGCGCGACCTTGTTCTCGCGTCTATACAGGCTCAATTCAAGCGTTAATGTTATTTATGTTTTTTCCGGGCCGCCTGATCCAGCGCGTGCAGATAGGCGAGTTTCTCGCTAATCTTGCCTTCCAGTCCACGCGGCGTCGGTTGATACCAGTGCGGTTCGGCCATCCCATCCGGCAGATAAGTCTCGTCAGCCGCATAGGCATCCGGCTCGTCATGCGCATAGCGATACAGCTTGCCGTAACCAAGTTCCTTCATCAGCTTGGTCGGCGCATTGCGCAAATGCTCAGGCACCGGACGCGATTTGTCCTTGGCGATATGCGCACGCGCGGCATTGTAGGCCTTGTAGACAGCGTTCGATTTGGCTGCGCATGCCAGATAGACCACCGCTTGCGCCAAGGCCAGTTCACCCTCGGGCGAACCGAGGCGTTCATAGGTTTCGGCGGCATCCAGCGTCAAACGCAATGCGCGCGGGTCGGCCAGGCCGATATCTTCACTCGCCATGCGCACTATACGGCGCGCCAGATAACGCGGATCGGCACCGCCGTCTAGCATGCGGACAAACCAGTACAGCGAGGCATCCGGATTCGAACCGCGCACCGATTTATGCAGGGCGGAAATCTGATCATAGAATGCATCGCCGCCTTTATCGAAGCGACGCAAGGCGTCACCCAAACAGGCCTTCAATAACTCGGCATCGACTTCATGCAGTTTTTTCGCTTGCGCGGCGCGGGCGACGATTTCCAGGTTGTTCAGCAACTTGCGGCCGTCGCCATCCGCGCTGGCGATCAGTGTGGCTTTTGCATCGGGCGTAAAGCTGATGCCGTCCAACTCATGGGCGGCTGCACGTTCCAGCATCGCAGCGAGATCCTCTTCATCCAGCGATTTCAGCACATAGACAGCAGCCCGCGACAGCAAGGCACCGTTGACTTCAAACGATGGATTTTCCGTAGTCGCACCTATGAAAGTGAACAAGCCGCTTTCCACATGCGGCAGGAAGGCATCCTGCTGGCTCTTGTTGAAGCGATGCACTTCGTCGACGAACAGTATCGTGCGGCGCCCCATCGCAGCGCGGGACAGCTGCGCACGCTCAACTGCGTCGCGTATATCCTTGACACCGGAAAGCACTGCGGACAGCGCAATGAATTCGGCATTGAAGCTGTCTGCCATCAAGCGCGCCAGCGTGGTCTTGCCGACCCCCGGCGGGCCCCACAAAATCATCGAATGCGGCTCGCCCGATTCAAACGCCACGCGCAGCGGCTTGCCGGCACCGAGTATGTGCTGCTGCCCTATCACCTCGTCAAGAGTATGCGGGCGTAGTCGTTCGGCGAGGGGGATGAAACTCATGGATGTATGCTTCTTTGCCTGATCTGAAAATAAAAATCGACGCCAGCCGGAAATTCAGGCTGGCGTCGCTACATCAACACTATTTTTGCGTGACTGCACATACGCAACGGCACATCATTTACTGGAAAACGTCCGCGCCTTTCGGCACTGTAAACTTGAACTGATGGGCGGGCATAGACGGATTTTTCTCGAACTTGGTAAACGACAGCAGCGATACCTGACCGAAGGAATCGCGCAACTCCATCGCCTCCGGCAAGCCGTTGCGCAAACCGATGCCGATATGATCGAAAGTCGTATCCTTCGCTTTCGGCGTGGCTTCCAGCCATTCCAGACCATTCTTGGTGCCGGCTTCTTTCAGCGTAAAGTTCTTTTCCAGATCGTTGCTGCCGAACAGGATGGCCGCAGGTGAAGAGCCGAGCGCATTGCCCAGTTTCTTGATCGTGACCTGGTTCAAATCCTTGTCGTAGATATAGAGTTTCTCACCATCGGCCTGCAGCAACTGCTCGTAGGGTTTTTGATAAGTCCAGATGAACTTGCCCGGACGCGCGAAGGTAAAGGTGCCGGAAGATCGATTCGATATCTTCGCAGTGCCGCTATCTATCTTCACCAGATGCTGGGTGAACTCGCCGCGTGCGGATTGCGTCGATGCGACAAAGGATTTGAATTGTTCCAGCGCGGCAGCATGCACCAAGCCTGGCAATGCCAGCGCACACGCCAGCACCAGCGTTGCCAGTGCGGGTACGCGATAGTCAAACATTTTTGTAACTGAACATTGCTGTTGATTCATATGGTCTTTCTATTCAGCTGCATTCCCGGCAGGCACCAGGATTTCACGGTTGCCGTTGGATTGCATGGTTGAGACCAGGCCGCTTTGCTCCATCTGTTCCAGCAGACGCGCAGCGCGGTTATAGCCGATACGGAGGTGACGCTGCACCAGTGAAATCGAGGCGCGACGATTCTTCAGCACGATGGCGACAGCCTGATCGTAAAGCGCATCCGCTTCGCCCCCACCGGCACCGCCTTCAGCACCCAGCGTCAAGTCGCCGTCTTCTGCAACACCCCCTTCTAGGATGCCTTCGATATAGTTTGGTTCACCCTGTGCCTTCAAATGATCGACCACGCGATGCACTTCTTCATCGGAAACGAAGGCGCCGTGCACACGCACCGGCAAGCCGGTACCCGGCGGCATGTACAGCATGTCGCCCATGCCGAGCAATGCTTCCGCGCCCATTTGATCCAGTATCGTGCGCGAGTCTATCTTGCTGCTGACTTGAAAGGCGATACGCGTAGGGATATTGGCCTTGATCAAACCGGTGATCACATCTACAGATGGGCGCTGCGTGGCGAGAATCAAGTGGATACCGGCGGCACGGGCTTTTTGCGCGATGCGTGCTATCAGTTCTTCCACCTTTTTACCGACCACCATCATCAGGTCAGCCAGCTCGTCGATGATGATGACGATGGTCGGCAGTTTTTCCAGCGGTTCGGGCGCATCCGGCGTCAGGCTGAACGGATTTGGAATCTTTTGTTCATTCCGCTCGGCTTCGGTAATTTTCGTGTTGTAGCCAGCCAGATTGCGCACGCCGAGCTTGCTCATCAGCTTGTAGCGCCGTTCCATCTCATTGACGCCCCAGTTGAGCGCATGGCCCGCCTGGCGCATGTCGGTGACAACCGGCGCCAGCAGATGCGGTATGCCTTCATAAATCGACAACTCCAGCATCTT
>NZ_JAUSME010000085.1 GCF_030645555.1 Herminiimonas sp. | reverse complement strand
CGACGGCGGCCACCAGGCGGCCGTTGTCGCCCACGCAGTCGACGGAAAATTCGTGGCCGTCCAGGTATTCCATCAGCAGCATGGTGCGGAACTCGCCCAGCTCGGCCAGGCCGCGCCGCATGTCGCCCAGGCCGATGTGATATTCGGCGCCGGCCAGCAGCAGGGCGGCGCTGCTGCGTTCTTCGTCCAGGATCGCAAAGCCCAGGCCGAACACCGACTCCGAGGGCTTCACGCACAGCTTGGGGTGGATCTGGCGCAGTTCGGCGTGAGCCGCATCGAACTGGGCCACGTTTTCAAAAATGCGGAAATCGGCGACCCGCGCACCTGGCAGGTCGGTTTCGGTGTAGAAGCGTGCCTTGTCGTGGATCAGTTCCAGCGCTTCGGGCTTGCCGGCGCTCAGTACGCGCGTGCCCTGCGCTTCAAACAGGGCGTGCTTGCCTGCCAGCGTGGTCGATTGCTTGCCTGGGATGAAAATGTCGACCTTGTGCTCGCGGCAGAAGTCGAGGCACCACTGAATATAGGTGTCGGCGTCCATGCCGGTCGGCTCGACGTGGAACTCGTGTGCCACGCGGCCTGCGGTAGCGTGTGGATTGGCATTGCTGTAGATGATGTGGAAACGGCCTTCGACATCCGCTTCGCGGATGAGTTCGATTGCCGTATGCACGGACGAGAACGTCCTGTTGAACCAGACACGCATGGGACTTACCTTATAGATACAGAATAATGGCGGCGCCGCCGGGGCGCGGCGCCGCGGGGACGTGCTTAGGCGTTGACGCCGAACGAGCGGGCGAGGGGGCCCAGGCCGCCCTTGAAGCCCTGGCCGATGGCCTTGAATTTCCATTCAGCGCCGGCGCGATACAGCTCGCCGAAAATCATGGCGGTTTCGGTCGAGCTGTCTTCCGACAGGTCGTAGCGCACGATTTCCTTTTCGCCGTCGGCATTGACGCAGCGGATGAAGGCCTTGCTGACCATGCCGAAGCTTTGCTTGCGCGCTTCCGCGTCGTGAATGGTGACGCAGAACGAGATCTTGTCGATCTCGGCTGGAACCTTGCTCAGGTCGACGGTGAGCTTTTCGTCATCGCCTTCGCCCTGGCCGGTGGTGTTGTCGCCCAGGTGGAGCACGGAACCGTCGGTCGATTTCAGGTTGTTATAGAAAATGAAATCCGTATCGCCGCGCACCTTGGCATCGGCCTTCTGCATGAAGGCGCTGCCATCCAGGTCGAAAGCGGCGCCGTCGGTAGCACGCGGATCCCAGCCGAGGCCGATGATGACCTTGGTCAGGCCCGGGGCTTCCTTGCTCAGGTTGACGTTGCCGCCTTTTTGCAAACTGATTGCCATACATATCTCCTTGTGTGAACTGCGAAAGACCCGGCGCGGGCCGGGCGGATGTGACAACATCAATAGATGGGATCGAAGCTTAATCAATCAAGCAATATATTTTAGCGGGGAAGCAACGGAACACCGCGCGTTGCTGGACAGGAAAGCGCGCCATCCCGTAGACTGGCATGGTTCCCCTCCGCAACTCCACTTTCCTCATGACTACCGACCTCGCCAGCCGCCGACCCCTCCGCAAGGTAACGCGCGCCGACCTGCACGCCTATCCCGTGTGGGAATGGGCGCTCAACGAGGACGACGCGGACGGGCAAGGCGAATCACTGATCCGTCCCACTGAATTGGACCGTATTCCGGCCGGTTCAGCACAACAGTACATCGTTGCGGCAACTGCAATTTTAAACGACGGCAGCCGCCTTCCGGCCTGCGCCGAGGTGACGGTGACTGAAAAGAAGCCGCGCATCGCCCCGATGTTCCTGTTCCTGCAGGAGCACCACCTCGATTTTGGTGGCGCGGAAACGACAACCATGCTCAGCCACTATACCAAAGTGGCCGACACCATTCCCTTGCGCTGGGAGCTGGCGGTGCCGCTGGCGGCCGAAGAGCGCCTGCGCAGCGGTGCGGTGCGGCGCGGCCTGGTGGCGCACATGGCCCGTCTGTGGTCGCGGGTGCACGCTGCGGCCCACGGGAAGCGCGTTCTCGCCCCCTGATCGCGCATCACTATCGGGACTTCCTGGCCGGTCCACACGCCAGGAAGCAAACTCAAGCTCACCGGCATGATGACGCTCTCGTGCTTTCCTTTTTCGCAAAAATGTACATTTGACAAGCATCCACCTCTGGAACACACTGTGGGCTACACAATTCGTCCCCAGACCCATGAAACTATTTTTTGTTGCCGCGTTGGCTATGATGATGAGCAACGCTGTTCTGGCCGTAGATGCCGGAACCATCGTGGGTCCAAAAGACTGCCAGCTTGTACACTGGGATGAGCTCAGTGACGTCGATGCCAAGTGGACCGGTCCGTGCAAAGATGGCTTTGCCGACGGCGAAGGCAAACTTGAGTGGACCAGGCTGGGCAAGATCACGAACACGTACGAGGGTGGAATGCGCCGCGGCCGCTATCACGGCATGGGCTACAGCACGAGTGCGGACAATGCGCAATACGAAGGCTACTATGTCGACGGAAAACGCGACGGCTTTGGCATATTTGTCGATCAGTTCGGTAACCGCTACGATGGTCAGTGGAAGGCCGGTCTACGGCACGGTAGCGGGAAGCAAGTGTACGCGATTGGTGGCAGCTACGAAGGAGCATGGCAGGACGGGAAGTATCACGGAAAAGGCACCATCGTCTACCCCGGCGGGCGGCGGGCGGAGTATCAGTTCGAGAACGGCCACTGGCCAGATGCACCCCCACCAACGGCTACCGAGAATCTCCCCATTTACAAACTCAGGTCGAATGATGACAGGAGGGGGGCAAGTATGAAAGTGACCATTGGCAAGGGCGGGCCACTCCCTTTCGATCTTGGCTATGCACAGATGAGCCCGGAACAAAAGCGGCTCATTGCTGCCGAGTATCCGCTGATGGATCCGGCGGATGAGCCGCCTTATCCCTTGAGAGGCACCGGGACGGTGTTGGGCGAGATAGCAAATCGGGTGCGACGCGTGGCGGGTGTGTTGACGCTGATTGTCAAGGTCGGCGCGAACGGCCAGGCCAAGTCTGTCACTGCATTCGGCGAGCCCGATAGGGAGAATGCAGAGTTGGCAGCCCAGCTCGCCATGAACGAAAAATATAAGCCAGCCATGTGCGCTGGCAAGCCATGTGAAATGTTTTATTATTATGAAATGAGGTTCGTCGACTAGGCCGGTTCGCCGTCCCTCCCTCCCTCCCACGCCGTCATACAGTGCGCAACAAGGTTTGCCCGGAGGAGGCCAGTCAGGGGGGGCGCTCATGAAATTGATCGTCGGTTCGCCACATAAACACCCCACATACCCCCAACTTAGTTATTGCGTCAAGCCCTTTTGCGCGTTATACTAGCCGGCTTCGGTATGGATTCGTCTTTTTTGAATCTGTCCTTTACTTGGTAGTTAAACATCAGCCCCGCCCAATCGCAGGTGGGAATGGAGAAAAAATGAGCCTAGGCCTTCTCGGTCGCAAGGTTGGTATGATGCGCATCTTCACGGATGACGGGGATTCGATCCCAGTTACCGTGCTCGACGTGTCGAACAACCGTGTTGCGCAAATCAAAACTCCTGAAACAGACGGTTATACCGCTGTTCAGGTCGCTTTCGGTCAACGTCGCGCATCCCGCGTGAACAAGGCTGTAGCGGGTCATCACGCCAAAGCTGGCGTGGAAGCCGGTACCATGCTGCGCGAATTCCGCGTAGATGCTGCCAAAGCTGCCGAACTGAAAACCGGCGACGTTGTCGCTGCTTCCCTGTTCGAAGTCGGTCAGAAGATCGACGTCCAAGGCGTCACGATCGGTAAGGGTTACGCTGGCGTCATCAAGCGTTACCACTTCGCTTCCGGCCGCGCTACCCACGGTAACTCGCGTTCGCACAACGTTCCAGGTTCGATTGGTATGGCGCAGGATCCAGGTCGTGTTTTCCCTGGTAAGCGCATGACCGGCCACCTCGGTGACGTGAACCGTACTGTACAGAATCTCGAAATCGCCCGTATCGATGCCGACCGTCAGCTGCTGCTGGTCAAGGGCGCCGTACCAGGTGCGAAAAATGGCCAGGTCATCGTTTCGCCTGCCATTAAATCCAAAGCACAGAAGGGAGCTTAATTATGGAACTCAAGCTTCTCAATGAGCAAGGACAAGCAGGTTCGAATGTTGCCGCCGCCGATACCGTTTTCGGCCGTGACTACAACGAAGCCCTGATTCACCAGATCGTGGTCGCTTACGCTGCAAATGCCCGTTCGGGTAACCGCAAGCAAAAAGACCGTGAAGAAGTCCATCACACGACGAAAAAGCCATGGCGCCAAAAAGGTACCGGCCGCGCGCGTGCTGGTATGTCGTCCTCGCCTCTGTGGCGCGGCGGCGGTCGGATTTTCCCGAACTCGCCTGACGAAAACTTCACCCACAAAGTCAACAAGAAGATGTATCGCGCAGGTATCTGCTCGATCCTGTCCCAGCTGGCACGTGAAGAGCGTCTGGTTGTGGTCGAAGGCCTGAGCATCGATGCTCCGAAGACCAAGCTGCTGTCGCAAAAACTGCAGGGCATGGGTCTGGAATCGGTCATGATCATCACCGACAATCTTGAAGAAAACCTGCTGTTGGCATCGCGCAACCTGCCGAACGTACTCGTCGTCGAGCCACGTCACGCTGATCCGATGTCGCTGGTGTTCTACAAAAAAATCGTGGTCACCAAAGCAGCACTGGCCATGATCGAGGAGATGTTCGCATGAGCGCCGTAATCAAATTCAGCGAAGAGCGCCTGATGAAGGTGCTCCAGGCGCCGGTCATTTCCGAGAAGGCCACCATGGTCGCGGAAAAGAACGAGCAGATCGTGTTCCGCGTACTGCCGGATGCGACCAAGCCTGAAATCAAGGCAGCCGTTGAACTGTTGTTCAAGGTTGAAGTCCTGTCGGTCCAGACAGTCAATCGCGAAGGTAAGCAAAAGCGTTCGGGCCGTTTCAATGGCCGTCGCAACCATACCAAGCGTGCTTTCGTGTGCCTGAAGCCTGGCCAGGAAATCAACTTCTCCGAGGAGGCTAAATAATGGCACTCGTTAAAGTCAAGCCGACCTCGCCTGGTCGCCGTGGCATGGTCAAGGTCGTCAATGCCGACCTGTACAAAGGCCGTCCATTTGCAGGCCTGATCGAAAAGAAATCGAAAACTGCCGGCCGTAACAACAACGGTCACATCACCACTCGCCATATCGGCGGTGGTCATAAGCAGCACTATCGCGTTATCGACTTCAAACGCACCAAGGATGGTATCCCTGCGAAAGTGGAACGTATCGAATACGATCCAAACCGTACGGCTAACATTGCGTTGCTGTTGTACGCAGATGGCGAACGTCATTACATCATTGCAACCAAGGGTTTGACCGTTGGCGATCAATTGATGAATGGTGCGCAAGCTCCGATCAAATCGGGTAACTGCCTGCCTATTCGCAATATCCCTGTCGGCACCATCATGCATTGCGTGGAAATGTTGCCTGGCAAGGGCGCGCAAATGGCACGTACCGCTGGTGCTGGCGTGGTCTTGATGGCACGTGAAGGTACTTACGCTCAAGTTCGTTTGCGCTCCGGTGAAGTTCGCCGTGTGCACGTCGAATGCCGTGCAACCGTAGGCGAAGTCGGCAATGCCGAACACAGCTTGCGCAAGATCGGTAAAGCAGGTGCGATGCGTTGGCGTGGTGTTCGTCCTACCGTTCGCGGTGTGGTCATGAACCCGGTCGATCACCCGCATGGTGGTGGTGAAGGTAAAACGGCAGCAGGTCGTCATCCGGTATCACCGTGGGGCCAGCAGACTAAAGGCAAGAAGACGCGTCGCAACAAGCGCACGACTTCTATGATCGTCTCGCGCCGCGGCAAGAAATAAGGATAAGACATGACACGTTCATTAAAAAAAGGGCCGTTCTGTGACGCCCACCTGGTGAAAAAAGTTGAGACCGCACAAGCGATCAAAGACAAAAAGCCAATCAAAACCTGGTCGCGCCGTTCGACCATCATGCCGGATTTCATCGGCTTGACGATCGCGGTGCATAACGGTAAGCAACACGTACCGGTTTACGTATCCGAGAACATGGTTGGTCACAAGCTCGGCGAATTCGCGCTGACCCGTACGTTCAAGGGTCATGCTGCTGACAAGAAGGCTAAGAAATAATGGAAACCAAAGCTATTCTCAAAGGCGTGCGCCTTTCGGATCAGAAGGGTCGTCTTGTTGCGGATCAGATTCGCGGCAAAAAAGTTGACGCCGCTCTGAATCTTCTGCAGTTCAGCCCTAAAAAAGGCGCTGCGATCATCAAGCGTGTTCTGGAGTCCGCAATTGCGAACGCCGAGCACAATGATGGCGCGGATATCGATGAGTTGTTTGTAAAAACAATCTACGTCGAAAAGGGCCCGATCCTTAAGCGCTTCACAGCGCGTGCAAAAGGCCGTGGTGATCGTATCTCTAAACAATCCTGTCACATCTATGTGACTGTCGGTAACTAAGGAGTCACGATGGGACAGAAGATACATCCAACCGGTTTCCGCCTTTCTGTTACGCGTAACTGGGCATCGCGTTGGTATGCTGGCAATAGCAATTTTGCCACCATGCTCAACGAAGATCTCAAAGTGCGTGCGTACCTGAAAACCAAACTGAAGAACGCTTCGGTTGGTCGCGTCATTATTGAGCGTCCGGCCAAGAATGCTCGCATCACAATTTACAGCTCACGTCCTGGTGTCGTGATCGGTAAAAAAGGCGAAGACATTGAAGTGTTGAAATCCGCGCTGACCAAAATGATGGGCGTGCCGGTTCATGTGAATATCGAAGAAATTCGCAAGCCTGAAACCGATGCACAACTGATCGCTGATTCGATTGCACAGCAATTGGAAAAACGCATCATGTTCCGTCGTGCAATGAAGCGCGCGATGCAAAATGCTATGCGCCTTGGCGCACAAGGTATCAAGATCATGTCGTCCGGTCGTTTGAACGGTATCGAGATCGCACGTAAAGAATGGTATCGCGAAGGTCGCGTGCCACTCCATACACTGCGCGCTGATATTGACTACGGTTTCGGCGAAGCTGAAACAACCTACGGCATCATCGGTATCAAAGTGTGGGTCTACAAGGGTGATCGTTTGCCTAGCGGCGAACCACCAGTCGACCTGACCAAGGAAGATGACACCAAGCGTCGTGGCCCACGCCGTGACGATGGCAAACCAAGCAGCCGTCCACGTACAGCACGCCCAGAAGGTCAACCAGGTGCAGCAGCTGCGCCAGGTGCCGCACCGGCCGCTAAACGTGTTCGTGCCAAAAAGCCGGATGCCGCTGTCGACGGTGCTGTTTCGGCTGAGAAAGCAGGAGAATAATCATGCTGCAACCAGCACGCAGAAAATATCGTAAAGAGCAAAAAGGCCGTAACACCGGTATCTCCCACTCACGCGGCACTGCCGTATCGTTTGGTGAATTCGGTTTGAAGGCAATTGGTCGCGGTCGTATCACAGCGCGTCAAATTGAAGCGGCGCGTCGTGCAATGACACGCCACATCAAACGTGGTGGCCGTATCTGGATCCGTATTTTCCCGGACAAGCCAATTTCGAACAAACCTGCTGAAGTCCGTATGGGTAACGGTAAGGGTAATCCGGAATACTACGTGGCTGAAATTCAGCCAGGCAAAATGTTGTATGAGATGGATGGTGTTGACGAAGCTCTGGCACGCGAAGCGTTCCGTCTGGCCGCATCTAAACTGCCGCTATTGACTGCGTTCGTCGTCCGTCAAGTCGGCCAATGATAGGGGTGAATATGAAGACATCTGAACTCCAAGGCAAAGACCAAGCGGCTTTGACCAAAGAACTGAACGACCTGCTGAAAGCGCAGTTCGGTCTGCGTATGCAGATTGCAACACAACAGCTGAACAACACTTCGCAACTGAAGAAAGTACGTCGCGACATAGCACGTGTGAAAACGGTCATGAATCAGAAGGACGCCAAATAATGAACGATCAAGTAAAACAAGCGCTGAAGCGTACGTTGATTGGCAAAGTCGTCTCTGACAAGATGGACAAGACTGTCACCGTGTTGATTGAGCGTCACGTCAAGCATCCTTTGTACGGCAAAATCATCATGCGCTCGAACAAGTATCATGCGCACAATGAAGGCAACCAGGCAAAAGCTGGCGATACGGTCGAAATTCAAGAAGGTCGTCCTATTTCCAAGACTAAAGCCTGGACCGTGACGCGCGTTGTACAAGCTGCACAAATAGTTTAATTAGTTGTTGCGAGCCCGCTATTTTGGTGTAATAATAGCGGGCTTCGCTGTTGTAATGTTTAAGTTTCAAAAGCGGTAAAGTTTTAGCACCCAGAATTTGCCTTATCGAAATTTTGGAAATCGTCCACCTCATCAGTCTGCTTTCGGCGGGCTGCCGGGACCAAGACTGACTGCAAATGTACATTGTGTGCAAGCGCGGGTTAAGTTGGGAAAGAAAACACTATGATTCAAACTGAAAGCCGGCTCGAAGTAGCCGACAACACGGGTGCTCGTGAAGTCATGTGCATCAAGGTGCTCGGTGGCTCAAAGCGCCGTTACGCTGGCATTGGCGATGTGATCAAGGTCACCGTCAAGGTTGCTGCGCCACGTGGTCGTGTGAAAAAAGGCGAGATATATAACGCAGTTGTTGTGCGTACTGCCAAGGGTGTTCGTCGTCAAGATGGCTCCCTGGTCAAGTTCGACAGCAATGCAGCAGTTTTGCTTAACGCAAAGCTGGAGCCAATTGGTACGCGCATTTTTGGACCGGTTACACGTGAACTGCGCACTGAGCGCTTCATGAAAATCGTTTCTCTTGCGCCCGAAGTTCTGTAAGGAGTCGTGATGGATAAGATTCGTAAAAGCGACGAAGTCATTGTGCTGACTGGCAAAGACAAAGGCAAACGTGGTGTTGTACAACGTCGCGTTGACGCTAATTACCTGGTTGTCGAGGGTGTGAACGTTGCTAAAAAAGCGACCAAGCCTAACCCGATGACAGGTGCAACAGGCGGCATCGTCGATAAGCTGATGCCAATTCATGTGTCGAATGTTGCATTGTTTAATGCAGCAACTGGCAAGGCAGATCGTGCCGGCTTTAAAGATGTGGATGGCAAGAAAGTCCGCGTTTTCAAGTCGAGTGGCGAAGTCGTTAAGGTTTAAGAGATCATGGCCCGTCTCCAAGAATTCTATAAAGAAAAAGTCGTTGGCGATTTGACCGCGAAATTCGCGTACAAATCGGTAATGGAAGTTCCGCGCATCCTGAAGATCACCCTGAACATGGGTTTGTCGGAAGCGATTGCGGACAAAAAGATCATCGAGCATGCAGTTGGCGATTTGACCAAGATTGCTGGCCAAAAGCCAGTCGTCACCAAAGCGCGTAAAGCGATTGCCGGCTTCAAAATTCGCGAAGGTTATCCAATTGGTTGTATGGTGACTTTGCGCGGCGCTCAGATGTATGAATTCCTCGATCGTTTTATCACTGTTGCGTTGCCACGTGTGCGCGATTTCCGTGGTATTTCGGGCAAGGCATTCGACGGTCGTGGCAATTACAATATCGGTGTGAAAGAGCAGATCATTTTCCCCGAAATTGAGTACGACAAGATTGACGTGTTGCGTGGTATGAATATTAGTATCACGACGACTGCGAAGACCGACGACGAAGCCAAAGCGCTTCTCGCCGCATTTAAATTTCCGTTCAGAAACTGAGGTTGCCATGGCAAAACTGGCACTGATTAACCGTGAACAAAAGCGTGCTGACCTGGTGAAGAAATTCGCTGGCAAACGCGCCGAGTTGAAGGCAATCATTGATGACCAATCGAAGTCGGAAGAAGAGCGCTACGAAGCGCGCCTGAAATTGCAGGCGTTGCCACGTAACTCGGCTCCTACTCGTCAACGTAACCGTTGCGCTTTGACTGGTCGCCCGCGTGGCACTTTCCGTAAGTTCGGTTTGGGCCGTATTAAGCTCCGTGAATGCGCCATGCGTGGCGAAATTCCCGGTATGACTAAAGCCAGCTGGTAATGGGAGAATAAGCAATGAGTATGAGCGATCCTATCGCCGAGATGCTGACCCGTATCCGCAATGCGCAAGTTGTGCAAATATCGTCGGTGGCTAT
>NZ_JAUSME010000072.1 GCF_030645555.1 Herminiimonas sp. | reverse complement strand
CATGTTGATGATGCCGCGATAGGTCATGTCCATGTGATACCAGTGGTTCAGCGCCGAACCGACGATCACCATGCTCTTGCCCTGGGTCTTGTCGGCGTTGTCGGCGAATTCACGTGCCACGGTGATCACATCGGCAGCTTTCACGCCGGTATGCTTGACTTGCCATTCTGGTGTGTAAGGCACATCGTCGCTGAAATCTTTTGCGACATTGCCGCCACCCAGACCACGGTCTACACCGTAGTTGGCCATCGTCAAGTCATACACGGTGGCGACGGTAGCGATACTGCCGTCTGCCAGCTGGATTTTCTTGATCGGCACATTGCGCAGCAACATGTCTTCGGCATCCTTGCCGCCGAAGTAAGGGAAGCCGACAGCGGTCACTTCATCGCTGCAATCGATCAGCGACAGCAAGGGATCGATAGGCTTGCCGCTGGTGCCGGCTTTCTGTTCCAGATTCCATTTGCCGGATTCGCCCCAGCGGAAACCGATGGAACCGGCCGGTGCACTGATGTCGCCGCTGGCTTCATCGATGACCAGGGTTTTCCAGTCCGGATTGTTGGTTTCATCCAGATTGTTGGCCAGATGCGAAGCGCGCAGGAAGTAGTCCGGCACCAGCGCGCCATTCTTTTCCTTCAACAGCACCAGCATAGGGAAATCGGTGTATTGCTTGGCGTAGCCGCGGAAATAAGCGGATTTGCCGGTGGCGTGGTATTCCTTCAGGATCACATGGCCCATCGCCATGGCCAGCGCAGCATCGGTGCCCTGCTTCGGTGCCAGCCAGATATCGCCGAACTTGGCCATTTCGCCGAAATCCGATGAGACGGCGACGGTCTTGGTGCCCTTGTAACGCACTTCGGTATAGAAGTGAGCATCCGGCGTGCGTGTCATCGGCACGTTGGAACCCCACACCATCAGGTAAGTCGAGTTGTACCAGTCTGCCGATTCCGGCACATCGGTTTGCTCGCCCCACACTTGCGGGCTGGCTGGCGGCAAATCGCAGTACCAGTCATAGAAGCTCAAGGCCACGCCGCCTATCAGCGACAGGTAGCGGGTGCCGGCAGCGTAACTGACCATGGACATCGCAGGGATAGGCGAAAAGCCGACCACGCGATCCGGACCGTATTTCTTGATCGTGAAGGCGTTGGCGGCAGCGATGATTTCATTGACCTCATCCCATTTGCCGCGCACAAAGCCGCCCAGGCCGCGCACTGATTTGTATCTTGCTGCACGTTCCGGATTCTGGCTGATGTATTCCCATGCCTGCACCGGCGACATCGTCACGCGTGCATCACGCCACATTTCCATCAGGCGGCCGCGCACCATTGGATACTTGACGCGCTGCGCCGAGTACACATACCAGGAATAGCTGGCGCCGCGCGGGCAACCACGCGGTTCATGATTAGGCAGATCGGGACGGGTACGTGGATAATCGGTTTGCTGGGTTTCCCACGTGATCAAGCCATTCTTTACGTAGACTTTCCAGCTGCAGGAGCCGGTACAGTTCACGCCGTGGGTGGAGCGCACGATCTTGTCATGCTGCCAGCGCTGGCGGTAGGATTTTTCCCAGGTACGGTCTTCGTCGACTACCGTACCGTGGCCGTTGGAAAAGCTTTCTTGCGGCTTGTTGAAGAACTTCAGACGATCCAGAAAATGACTCATGCTGCCTCCACACGTGCACCGTTACCGGTGCTGGAAATAAAAACGTCGCAAAAACTGATGTATTGAACGTCGATGCAGGAAGTCTACGCAGCACGCCCTGGCTTGGGTATTAGCAAGAAGTCTGTTCGGCGCTTCGATAAGGACTAAGCCACCCTAGTACTTTGTGACTATGGAGACGCTGACGCTATCTGCGGTATACATGATTGATAGCCGTATATTGCACAGGTCTGATAGGCGCAGACTGGCGTTGCGACGCGAATGATTTTCAATTGAAATATCCGATCCCACCAATCCACTTGCTTGCCGAAAGAAACGTACTCATGAGTATTTCCAGTTATGACGATTTATTGAAAGAAGCCGCTACCCAGGCCCAGCCGCAACGCCTGCTGTTTGCCTTTGCACAAGCCGGCTTGCCCAACGATGCCGGCAAGGCTGAACAACAGCGTTTTTCAGAAAACCGCGGCGGCACCCTGACGCCTTTGATGTGCGTGGACAAGCTGCCGGCCGAATTGAGCACCTTTGCCGCACTGGTAGAGGAATCGCAACACACTGGCACCCACTGGGATGTCGTCTTCGTCTCCAGCATGTCGGGACAAAATGGCCAGGTGCCGGCCAGCGACGCGGCAGAAGCACCACTGAAAAAAATGGTGGAAGCGATCACGACCGGCCAGCTCGGCGCCTTCCTCGCCTTCAATCGCGCAGGCGACATTGATGCGGTAAACGAAAAAATGGCACGCCGCGGCGTGCCATTTTTTTGCCTGTCAGCGCTGCAAGCATCTAGCAAGGCATGTCGGCATTCTTGCGTGCATAGCACCACCAGGTAATGCCTATGCAAGTAACGTAAAAACCGATGAAGCACCAGAGCGCAGCCACCGGGCTGCCGGTCAATGCGATCGAAGTGCCATAGCTTTTCGGTATGAAGAATGCACCGTAGGCTGCCACTGCCGAAGTAAAGCCCAGCACGGCTGCGCCTTCCTTGTTGGCATCGATGATCGCCTGCTGTTGCGCTGCTGCGCCCTTGCCTGCCGCATCACGCTGACGTGCAGTCAAGAAGATCACCGGGATCATGCGGAAGGTCGATGCATTGCCGATGCCGGTGCCGGCAAACAACAGCATGAACATGCTGAAGAAGCCCCAGAAATTGGCAGGTACATCACCATGCGGCAGGAAATAAATCACGCCCATCACTGCGCCTATCATCAGGAAGAAAGTCCACAGCGTCACGCGGGCGCCGCCCAGCTTGTCGGAAATCACACCGCCTGCGACACGCGCCAGCGCCCCGACCAGAGGTCCGAGGAAAGCATACTGCAAGGGATTGACATCCGGGAACGCGGTCTTGATCAGCAACGGGAAGGCAGCTGAATAACCGATGAAGGAACCGAAAGTGCCGGTGTACAACCAGCACATCAGCCAGTTGTGCTTGCGCTTGAAGATCACTGCCTGCTCGGAAAAAGAAGCCTTGGCGGTCGCCAGATCATTCATGCCGAACCAGGCGATCAAGGCGGTCGCCGCAATAAAGGGCACCCAGATGAAACCCGCATTCTGCAGCCACATCTGCTTGGTCACGCCACTCTTGATCCAGCTTTGCGGCTCACCGCCGAGTGCGCCGAACACGCCGGCTGTAATCACCAGCGGCACCACGAACTGCACGGCCGATACACCCAGGTTACCCAGGCCGGCATTCATGCCGAGTGCAAAACCCTTTTGCGCTTTTGGATAGAAAAAACTGATATTCGCCATCGACGAGGCAAAGTTGCCGCCGCCGAAACCGCACAGCAAGGCCAGCACCAGCATGGTTGGATAACTGGTGTTGAGATCCTGCACCGCGTAACCTATGCCTATGGCTGGAATCAGCAGCGAAGCCGTCGATATCGTGGTCCATTTGCGCCCACCGAA
>NZ_JAUSME010000064.1 GCF_030645555.1 Herminiimonas sp. | reverse complement strand
GCACTGTATGAGTCAATTCAAATCGGGATAACGATTTTCAACAACCTCATTATGGTGGAAGGCATGCAAGGCAGTCCATACTTCGACTGCAAAAAGCAAAAAAGCCCGACTTCATGACGAAGCCGGGCTTTTTTATTTGCTATTGAATCAGATGAAATGGCAAACGTAGTCCAGAGTTTCTACCGTTTCAATATCGAAGTTCGAATTCGCCGGCACTTCGAATTGCTGGCCGCCTTCATAGGTATTCCATTCCGTTGCACCAGCCAGGCGTATGCGGCATTTGCCGGCATTCAGTTCCATGATTTCAGCAGCGCCGGTATTGAATTTCAGCGTCGATGGAAAAATGATGCCTATGGTTTTCTTGGTGCCGTCCGCAAACAGCACGGTGTGCGACACGCATTTGCCATCGAAGTAAAGATTGGCTTTTTTGACGACGGAAACATTATCGAATTGAGTGGTCATGATCTGTATGTTTGATGTTGAAGGAATTATTTTTTGTCTTTTTCGAAGCGCGGCAGCGCCACCGAAGTGTTGCCAGTCAGCAGGCCGACATCACTGTAGATTGCCAGTTTGTGACGGGTATCGGTGATGTCCAGATTGCGCATCGTCAGTTGACCAATACGATCAGCCGGCGAGAACGGTGCATCTTCCACTTTTTCCATCGACAGGCGTTCCGGCTGATAGGTCAGGTTGTCCGATACCGTATTCAGGATCGAGTAATCGTTGCCGCGACGCAGTTCCAGCGTGACTTCGCCAGTGACGGCGCGCGCGACCCAGCGTTGCGCCGCTTCGCGCAGCATGATCGCCTGCGGGTCAAACCAGCGGCCCTGGTACAGCAGGCGTCCGAGGCGACGGCCGCTTTCGCGGTATTGCTCTATCGTGTCTTCGTTGTGGATGCCGGTGACCAGACGTTCGTAGGCGATGAACAGGAGCGCCAGACCCGGTGCTTCGTAGATGCCGCGGCTCTTCGCTTCGATGATGCGGTTTTCGATCTGGTCGCTCATGCCGATGCCGTGACGGCCACCGATGCGGTTGGCTTCCATCATCAGGTCGACCTGGCTCGAATAGACGATGCCGTTCAGTGCGACCGGACGTCCCTGTTCGAAACGGATAGTGACTTCCTCGCGCTTGACTTCGACATCGTCGCGCCAGAATGCGACGCCCATGATCGGTTCGACGATCTTCATGCCGCTGCTCAGGTGTTCGAGATCTTTTGCTTCATGCGTTGCACCCAGGATGTTGGAGTCGGTCGAATACGCCTTCTCGGTGGACATCTTGTAGTCGAAGCCGGACTTGATCAGGAATTCCGACATTTCCTTGCGGCCGCCGAGCTCTTGAATGAAGGTGTCATCCAGCCACGGTTTGTAGATGCGCAGCGCCGGATTCATCAGCAAGCCGTAACGATAGAAGCGTTCGATGTCATTGCCCTTGAACGTGCTGCCATCGCCCCAGATATCGACGTTGTCTTCCTTCATCGCCGCGACCAGCATGGTGCCGGTTACAGCGCGGCCCAGCGGTGTGGTGTTGAAGTAGGTGACGCCGGCGGTCGAGATGTGGAAGGCGCCGCTTTGCAGCGCGGCGATGCCTTCTGCCACCAGTTGCTCGCGGCAATCGATCAGGCGCGCCAACTCGGCACCGTAGGCCTTGGCTTTTTCTGGAATCGCGTTGTAGTCGGTTTCATCCGGCTGACCCAGGTTCGCGGTGTATGCGTAAGGAATCGCGCCCTTCTGGCGCATCCAGTGCAGCGCTGCACTGGTGTCGAGCCCGCCGGAAAAGGCGATGCCCACTTTTTGATTGACTGGAACGGATTGGAGAATTGTCGACATGATTTCTGCTTCGCGTGCTTGGATTGTGATTGCGGGTCAGGTAGAACCGAGCGGATCAATAAACCAACTCAGCTACCTGAACTAATTGGGTCGATGATTAATTGAGCTTGCCCAGGACCAG
>NZ_JAUSME010000044.1 GCF_030645555.1 Herminiimonas sp. | reverse complement strand
ACCTCGATAGAACCATCCAGAAACTGTCTGCGATGCGTGACGGCCTGCGGCATGCTGCTCGCTGCCCTGCGCCCAGCCACATGGAATGCCCTACCTTCCGCAAGATATTGCGCGCGGCTGGATCGGGGCTGATAGGCGAGCGCAGGAAGGCGACGCCACGACCGAAGAAAGTTTAGCGTCGCGGAGTGAGGCTGCGCAGGATGCGCAGCCTGCACCACTGCACTCTTGATGCTGGAAAATACCGATTTATCCGGTGACATCGCCGCATCATTTTGCAAACTATCGCCTCATCCGACCTGACTGAAAATTGCCGCGTAGATCAAGCACATAAAAAAACAGCGCATCACGTGCAAGATGCGCTGTTTCTCCGGGCAATAAAAACTGCATGCAGGATAAGGAATCTCAACTCATTCGCTTCGATTCTTCATCCTGTTAAATCCGCTTACCGCTGTCACGCACTTAGAAATCTACTGTTGCTGACAGCAAGGCCGTGCGTGGCGCGCCCATGGTTATGAAGCTGCGCGAGACCGAGTTCCAGTAACTTTTATCAGTCACGTTAATCACATTGAAGCGTAGCGTGACTGCCTTGCCGGAAACCTGCATCGCATAGCGTGCACCCGCATCCAGCGTCGTCCAGCGGGGAATGCTCTGCGTATTACCGACATCTGCCTGTGCACTGCTGAATGCGTTTATGCGTCCGGTGAGTGTCAAGCCAGGGATGCCGAAAAGATCGTACTCACCATTCAAGACGACGTTGACCTTAGGTACGCCTATCGCATCTTTGCCATCATTGATGCCATTCAGTGTTTTGGTTTGTTTGGCATCGATCAGGGTAATACCGCCGAGCAAACGCACGCCTCTGAACGGTTGGCCGAATGTAGACAACTCCAGGCCGCGGTTGCGCTGCTCACCATCTGCTACAAACAGGTTGGAAGAATTGGTATATGTGCTGGGCTGTGAAATTTGAAACAGCGCCGCAGTGAGGCCGAAGGTGCCGGCGTTGTACTTGACGCCGCCTTCAACCTGCTTGGTCACAGACGGCGGCAAAATCGCACCCTGGTTACTAGTACCCGCGACCGCAGTAGCACCTTGTGCCAAACCCTCGCTGTAATTTGTATAGAGCGAATAACTGCCCAGCTTCACCAATAATGCTGCGGCCGGCGTGACTTTGCTTTCATCATAATTTTTGGTTCTGACGCCGGAGGCAAAAACGCCACTAAACAGCTCTTGTCTACGCACGCCCAGCGTGAACAACACCTTGTCATCGATAAAGCCAAAGGTATTCACTATGCCTATGCTGCTTAATTGCAAATCCGCGTTTTGTGGAATGACGCCATAGTTCACTGTCGGTCTAGGCAAATGAGGTGTGTTGTAAATATTGCCGGTATATACGCCCGTTGCGTTCACTGTCGAGCCGTATCCTTTACGGGAAAAATCGCTGTAAGACACTGCATAATTATTGGACACATCACCGAGCATAAGCCGGCCACGCAAGCCTACGTCATAGGTATCCACTTCGTACGAGCCTTTGAATCCGCCGGCACGCGCAGTAAAGTCACCGGCACTATTTGTCAGGCGACGAGCTTGCGAGCCGGCATAGAAATACTCTTCGTCGCCTTCGGATGCGCCGTAGTTCGCATAGGCAGTGAATGCAGGACTGAATTCATATTCGGCTCGTGCCATCCAGTATTTCGCATTGGTTTTGATGTACTCCCAATCGTTGACGAAGTTCTTGTCGTTTTCTGGTGGACGCGGCAGTGCGAAGCCCTGGTTATAGTTGATGTTTGCCGAATAGCCATTGGTCAGGCGATCCTGATTGGCAACATCCAGACTTGCCTTGAGCTTCGCGCCACGATAGTCGATTGCCAGCGCAGCATTTTTCATGTGGTCGTCCTGCTGCGCTATAGGTGTATCGCCGTCGCGTTTGAGCACATTCAAGCGCATGCCCCACTCTTTATTCTCACCGAAGCGACGCGCCAGATCCAGATGCATGCCAGCCTGGCTATCTGAAATATAACTGCCGGTTACACGCGTCAGCGGCTCATCGCCAGCTCGCTTGCTGGTCAGATTAATATTGCCGCCCACAACGCCAAATGGCGTAATGCCGTTGAGCATGGAAGCAGGTCCTTTGAGCACATCTACACGCTCGTAGAACTCTGGCGTAATGCGCCGGCCTTCCGTCATCCCGTACAAACCGTTAACGCCTACCTGATTCACAAATAGCGGGAAGCCGCGGATGATATACGTTTCGCTATCGCCGTATTCCGCCATCGCGCTGCGCACCGACGGATCAACAGAAATAATATCGGCGACGCGCCGCGACTGCTGGTCTTGTACAAATTCTTCAGTGAAGCTTTGCGTGCTGAACGGCGTATCGAATAAATCCACATTGCCAAGTACACCCATGCGGCTGGCTTTAGCCACCTGTCCGCCGGCAAAAGGCTTAGGCAAGTCACTTGCGGAGCTGGCGTCACTGATGACATTTACCGTCGGCAGGGTCGACGCGACGATGGGAGCGACGCGCAGTACATAGCTGCCGTTCGCTTGCACTACGGCTTCCAGGCCGGTACCTGCAAGCAAACGACTGAGCGCATCCTGTGCCGATAAATTTCCCTGCACGCCCTGACTATGTTTGCCGTCAGTGAGCGCCCCATTTGCAGAGACATAGGTTCCTGATTCCGCCACAAAACGCGCAATCGCACTACTCAAAAGACCTGCTGGAATATTGAATTTATGCGCGGCGGCTTTTGCTGCAGGCAGCGGTTCGGCAGCAAATGTCGATGCAGGCAAGGCACCCAGTATCACTGCGCCAGCGAACAATGCATGCATCGCAAGCACAACGGGCTTGAATGAAAAACCGGCTTGAGCCGCAGCAGCGCGACTGGAGAAATCATGTTTCATCATAGGATCTTTCGGGAAAATTGACGGCAGGCAGTGAGCCTTCACCTTGCTTTCCGAACGAGATCTGAAAAGGGGAACTGATACGTGAAATTATTTTTGTGATGGTCTGCGGATCAGCGGGCGCGTACCGTCACCCACCACGGCAGGGTCTCGTGTATCTGGACCGGCAGCGCTGCCGCCAGCATGACTAGCGCCTGATCCGGCCGGTCCAGCGGGAAACCGCCGACCACGCGCAAATGCGCGATAGCAGGATCGCAGGCGAGATAACCGGAGCGGTAACGCGCCAGTTCTTCAATGAAGGCATCCAGCGGCATATTGTCAGCCAGCAGCACACCGCGACTCCAGGCCTGATGTGCTGCGTCGGCCGGCACCACTGCCCTGATTTCGGTACGGGTAAATTCGACTTCTTCACCCGCCTCTATGATCTTCGCAGTCGCATGCGCATCGACAGGGACTATCTCTACCCTGCCCTCGAACACGCTGAGTCTGGTCTTGCCATTGAGCTGACGCACATTGAAGCGCGTGCCTAAAGCCTGCAAGCTACCTTCTGCGCTATGGACAATGAAAGGACGTGCAGGTGAGCGATCATCCGGCCTGGTCGCGATCATCACTTCACCCTTGCGCAGTTTTACGCTGCGCAACCGCTCGTCATATGCTGCGTCCAGCGAGCTATTGGTATTGAGCCAAAGCTGGGTTCCATCGGCCAAAGTCAGATTGCTGATCTGACCAACTGCACTGCGATGATCGGCGCTCAAATCTGCCAGCACCATTTGCACATCGCTGTTGCGACTGACTCCCCATCCAACCAATCCTGTGACGGCGAACAATGTAAGCATCTTCAAGGTACGGCGCCGCTGAAGCACCGCGGCACCCAGTGCGGCGGTGGCGGCTTCTGGCGCGGTTTTGGGCAGCGCCAGTCCATTGCTGATAGCCTCGACCCGCTGCCAGGCCCAACGATTTTCTTCGCGCAGATCCAGCCATGCATGCCATTGTTGACGTTCTTCGTCGCTCACCACGCCGGAGCGTAATACAGCGAACCATTCGGCCGCTTGTTCCAGTGTGGAGAATTCGAATTCCTGCGCAGATGAGACAGATAGAGGTGTCGCCATTTTCATGCCATCGCCGCTTTAAATGCAGCGCCGTTGAGCAGGCAATGCAACATCGCTTGCGCCATGTATTTTTTGACCATGCGCTCGGACACTTCCAGTTCGCTGGCAATCTCGGCATACGTCATGTCATGCAGGTGCGCCAGCAACAGCGCGCGACGCGGCTTGTCCGGTAGCTGAGTGAGGACACGATCGACTTCCATCAGTGTTTCGATAATGATGGCTTGATGCTCGGCCGATGGCACCAGCGATGCGGGATGCGCGGCTAGAGTGACCAGCCACGCACGTTCAATTTCCTGGCGACGCCATAGATCTATGACCAGGCCTTGTGCAATCTTCGTCAGGTAAGCGCGCGGATCGTAAGCCGCATCCAGCTGTCGCGGACGGACGATCAAACGCAGGAAAGTGTCATGCGCCAAATCCTCAGCCTGAAACGCGCAGCCGAGTTTTTTACGCAACCAGCCGTGCAGCCAACCATGATGGTTGCTGTATAGCGTATGCATTTGCTGCTGCAAGGCGTGTTCGGCGGAAGACATGGAGTTATTCTGGGCATAAAACAAAATGAGAACCATTCTCATTATAATCCATGCAGCTTATCCATTGCAATTTCTGTTGCAGCCATATTGTTTGCCCTCAATCAGCCGCTTAACGTGAGTGCGGATATCAAATACTGTTCCCTGAAAACATGCATAAGCCGCTCCGTGCAAGCCGCCTGACTGACTTATATATGCAGCAATGATTTATTCAACGACATGGCTGTGCCGGTGTGTACACTGTCGCCTTACTGTATTTTGCCTGATTTTTTTCTGACTTATGACCATCACCATCAACGAAGAACTGCAAGCGTATATCGATCCACTGACCACCGATGAGTACACTGCGCTGGAGCGCAGCCTGCTCGCCGAAGGGTGCCGCGATGCGCTGGTGCTGTGGGGAGAACTGCTGATCGATGGACACAATCGCTACGGCATCTGCAAGAAACATGGCATCGCCTTCAACACGGTGCAGAACGAATCATTCAAGTCGATAGACGATGTGCACTTGTGGATGATAGACAATCATCTGGGGCGACGCAGCGTATCGGATTTTCAGCGCGGCGTGCTGGCACTGCGCAAGAAAGACATCTTGAACGAGCGCGCGGCACAAGCGCGCATAGCTTCGGCAACATCGGCGATTGAGGTCGACACGCAGCCTGCGGAAGAAAAGGCATTGACGCGCGATGTGATCGCGAAAGCCGCACGCGTCAGCAACGTGACACTGGGCCAGATCGAAAAAATTCAAAAGACCGCGGCGGCCGAACTGGTCAGCGCAGTGAAGGCAGGCATCGTCTCCATCAATGCCGCTGCCGCGATCTCATCCCTGCCGAATGAAAAGCAGATAGCAGCGGTTGCCGGCGGCAAGAAGGAATTGCGCCAGGTCGCACGCCAGGTGCGCGAAGCCAAACTGCCGTCCAGGCCGGAACCGGTTCCACCGCCTGCCGATGCGACGCCCGATCAAATCACTATACACAAATTGAATCTTTTAATTATCGAACTCAATGAAGAACGTGATCAGTTGAAAAAGAAGGTCCAGCACCTGACGATTGCACTCAGCGAGGCGCGCGGCGCGCAATAAGTGAGCCGTGGCGAGGGCGCATCTCTCGTTACGGATTTACATACAAAGAAACTGCCGTTATCGCGATTACAAATATCGTCACTATTATTTTCCACTTCGTGTTCATGCATTTTCCCTGGGTATCCTGGCGTAGCGTAGCGCATCGCCTTCAGTATTCGGCAAGAGTATACCCAGCACCCGGCAATATGCGCAGGAGAATTAATGCAGACTGGAAGCCGACTATAGCGCTACGCGCCCGGATCGCGTGGATGCACGGCATGATATTTCAGCGCTTCGTTCCATAACTCCCGAGTTAACGACTCTGCATCCTCTTCCCGCGCAAGCGCCGCCGCCTCTCCCGACCACAACAGCGAAAAATCCCCGCTTCCCATTTTCTCGAAGGCCTTGCGCAAGGGTTCAACGGCGCTGGTCGCCAGCGGGAACGCCGGTGCGACATCGCTCATCGGTCCCTGTTCGCGCATAAAGCGCGTCATCAGCCCGCGTGCCGGTCGGCCGGTATACAGATTGGTCAGCCGCGTTGCATCGTCGCGCGCGGCGCGTACCGCAGCACGGTGTACATTGGATCTGCCGGCTTGCGGCGTCAGCAGGTAAGCCGAGCCTAACTGCACTGCGCTGGCGCCGAGTACGAATGCTGCCGCGATCCCTCTTCCATCGGCAATCGCACCCGCAGCGATCACGGGCAGCTTCACCGCATCGACTATCTGCGGCAACAGAGCAAACAAACCCGGTTGCGCATGTATATCGTCAGTTAGAAACATACCGCGATGCCCGCCAGCCTCTGCACCCTGGGCGATGATGGCGTCGACTCCATGCGCTTCAAGAAAGCGCGCTTCTTCCACGGTGGTGGCGGATGAAAGTATCATCGCGCCGGTATTGCGGACGCGGGCAAGCAAGGTCGCATCCGGCAATCCGAAATGAAAACTGACTACGGCGGGTTTGGTTTCCTCTATCACTTCGCACATCGCAGCATCGAACGGAGCCCGCCCCGGCTTTCTTTCAGTTGCCGACGGATCCAGTCCGGCTTCCCTGTAGTAAGGAGCGAGCGCTGCGTACCACTTGGCTTCTGCCTCTTCATCCGGGACCGGAGGCGTGTGACAAAAGAAATTCAGATTGAACGGCGCCGACGTAGCCGCGCGTATCGCATGTATCTGCTCGCGCAACTCTGCGGCAGTGAGTGCGGCACAGGCAAGAGAACCCAAACCGCCCGCTGCGCAGACAGCAATCGTGAGAGGGCTCAGTGTACCCACCATCGGGGCTTGAATAAGGGGGATGCGGGAGGGCAGTATTTTCACGGGGCGCTCGTTAAAAGAAGGGGATCAGTGCCGGGGATAGCCATGCAGGTGCCTGCCATATTAAGGCAATCCAAAAACATGCGCATGTACCGATGCCTTTCTATTGATGCGTACCCTAATGCGCATGTCGATGGCAGACTGATCGCTACAGCCAAGTTGTTGCATCGACGGCTTGAATCCGGGATCGAAAGCCAAAGGTCTGATAGGCAAGCATTCTTGCGAGATGATGCGCTGAGGCCTTCAAAGCCAGGCGAGTCCGGTGCAGCGCAGATGATAGTAATAGCGCAAAAGAAAGGTAGTGCCAGAAATCGCTTTCTCATCAATGCATACGCCCGCTGCCGCATGGATCCGCACGCCTGCGCATAATGAACACCAAGGCTGCGTAAGGACATTCTGCAGGACAGCCTTAGCCGACATGCATTGCTCTCCAGTACAGTTTTTCTTGCTGCGAATCAACCCTGAGCGTAGAATTTTTTTAACTCAAGGTAATTAGATTTACTCGCTTGCACTGACTAAGGGCTATATCCATGGACATGGTGGCAATCTTGAATAGCAAGCAGTCGCTACGCATGCGCCGTGCCTTGCTGCTGAGTTCCATCGTGCTCGGAGGTGTCTCCGTGTTCTGGGGCGTGTACTTTGTGGCCCAGGACAATTGGAGCATGTTCCCCATCAACCTGGCTTCTGTCATCGTTGCAGCGAGCACCGCCTTGCTGACAGTGAAGAAGCACATTCGCGCTGCCGCTATCGTTCTTTTTTGGTATGTGTATCTCGTGCTGTGCATATTTTGTGCGTTGCTGGACATACCGACACTGGCAGCGCCGCGCTCCAATCACAATTATTTTTTGGTGATCGCACTCTTCGCCTGGCTGGTTTTCAAGGGTGACAAACCCTGGCTTAGACACGGCATGACGCTGGCTGCCTTGCTCGGCTTTATCTTCTTTGCCAGCACCACCTCGGCACTGAGCCCCGCCTATGCGCTGGGCGATGACGTGCGGGTGGCCGGCACATGGATACACAATATTATTGTGACC
>NZ_JAUSME010000039.1 GCF_030645555.1 Herminiimonas sp. | reverse complement strand
CGGTTTGTATATCCACTTGCCGTTCACGCACCTCGGCCAGCCCGCGGCTGTCGGCACGTTTGCGCGCAATCACGCGCGCCAGCAAGGACGAATAGACCGCCTCCAGTTGCAGCGCCTTGGCAAACGCGCCCCACTCTTCATACTTGGCATGCGCCTGCTCCAGATGCATGCGCGCATTGATCTCTTTTCCCAGGCCAAGATAGAATTTCCCGGCCAGTTCATGCGCCAACGCTTCGTCGTTGGTGAAACCGTAATCGCGTGCACCCTTGATCGCATATTCGTAAAACTGCTCGGCCCGATTGTTTTTGCCGGCGACCCGGCAACGTTCGGCTTCGACCAGTTGCCATTTGTGCCGGTAATTCATAGGCGCATTATCGGCCCAGGGCTTGAAGCGCCGCTGCATACCCTTCGCACTGGCCAGCGCACGTGCTGCCTGCGCGGTATGCGGCCGGCACAAGGCCAGTTCAGACAGCGCATGCACCCACATCAGGAAGCCCGACGATGGCGTGCCGAAATCGAAACCCGGCAAGGCGATGGCTTCTTTTGCATGCATGTGCGCGCTGGCGTATTCGCCGAAATAATATTCGCCTATCGCCTGTATCGTGCGCACGTAAAAAACGCCCCATGGGTCGGCGGCATTCCTGCGCGCCACTACGTAATCTTCCTGATCCCGCCCCTGCGTAATATCGGCTATCGATTCGCCTACCAGCCGCGAAAACAGCAGCGCCCACGGAATCATCACGCCCAGCAGCGCCGCGTAATCCATCTTGCGGTAAATATTCAAATCCTTGCGTATCGTCGCCAGCGCATCCTGCACATTGCCGCCCGACTGGAAGCGGATCGCATCCGAGAAAGACAGCGCCACCATGGCGCCGGGACGGTCGCCCGTTTCCATCGCCTTGACATAGGTATCCATCAAGGGTTCCAGCGACAGGCGCAAATGCTCGCGATGATGGCGGATGATGCCTTCAAAGATGCCAACCGCGCCCAGCAGGTTTTTATGCCCGCCGAGTTGCGCGGCGACCTTGCCGAACTTGTAGCCTTCGCCCGCTTTGTCGAGCTTGCCGGCCAGCGTGCGGCCCCATACGGCATACGCATACGCCGAGTGCGGCGACGAACCGTAATGTATCGAGCGACGCACAATTTCCAGCGCCACCCACAGCACGACATTGGATCCCGCCAGATAGGTAAAGCCATAGCCGAGGAAAGCCATCGTCGCATGCAGTTGCAGCAGGTATTGCGGGTCGGTCGCCGGCGGCAGATCCGCCAGCTCCAGCGGATCCCTGCCGCGCAATGCCAGCTTGAGTTTCAGGCGCGCCAGCCGGATATCGTTTTCACCCAGATTCGCCGGCACCTTGATGCCGGAAATTTCCAGCATTTCGATCCCGGTCTTCAACAATTCCTGCGGCTTGTACAGCGCACCGTAACAGCGGATCAGGTAATCCTTGGCCGCGATGATTTCGTGCGGCGTGGCGCTCTTGTCGCAGACGACCTGGCACAGCCGTTCCATTTCACGGTAATCGGCACGGGCAAAGGAAACGTTGATCAACTCCATGTACAACTCGTGCATGAAGTCCTGCTTCTCGCACCAGTCTTCCGTACTGCCGAACTCTTCGGCTATCTCTATGCAGTCGCAGTGCACATCGAAGGCGGCCGATTTGCGTGCTTTTTTCGCCGCCTGCAGGTTCAGCGCCGCGAGTTCTTCCTTCTCGTCCTGCTGCGTCAACAGCGCGCGCCCCTTGTTCAGGTGATCGACGATATTGAAAATATGTTCTTCTTTTTCCGCTGCGCTCAGGCTGCGCAACAGCAGGCGGCCGATTTCCAGATGCACGACATCGGTTTCATGCTTGGCAATGCCTTCGTAAGCAGCCTGCTGCACCCGGTCGTGCTGAAACTGGTAGGAACAGGGCGCCAGCGCCGCTGCCGCAACCGTATGTTCTGCCGGCAGTATCAAGCCGGCTTGCAGGGCGTCGTGCAATAACTCACTGATTTGCTGCTGCGATGTGGCGCTGACCGTCTCCAGCATTTGCATGTCGAAACGGTTGCCGATACAGGCGGCGATCGTAAGCAGGCGTTGCGTAGGCGGCGGCAGGCGGCGCAATTCCGTGGTCAGCAAGTCCACCACGTTGTCGGTGATGTTCAAGGCCTTGATTTGCGCAATATCCCAATGCCAGGATGCATGGCCAAATTGCAGCAAATCCTCGCTATGCAGGCTCTTGATGAACTGTCCTATGAAAAAAGGATTGCCCAGCGTCTTGCGATAGATCAGCTGTGCCAGCGGGCGGGTTTCGGCTACATCGCGCTTGAGCGTGTCGGCCACCAGTTCTTCTATGCTGTCTTCCAGCAAGGGGCTGACTTCGACTACCGTGACGACGCTGTGCTTGCGTATCGCATCTATCGTCAGATGCAGCGGATGCGCGATATCGACTTCATTGTCGCGATAGGCGGCGATCAACAGCAAACAGGGATCGTCCAGATTTTTCATCAACAGGGTGATGAGTTTCAGCGATGCGGCATCGGCCCATTGCACATCGTCGAGGAACAGGACGATAGGATGGTCAGAATGCGTAAACACGCTGACGAAATTCTGCATCACATAGTTGAAGCTGTTGCGCGTGGCGCCCAGCAAGGGCACGTGTTCCTGCTTGCCGATGATGAATTCCAGCTCGGGGATTGCATCGATGATCAACTGGCCGTTGGGTCCGAGCGCCTTGAGCAGCTTGCTGCGCCACTCGGCTATCCGGCTTTCACTTTCGGTCAGGATTTGCCGCATCAATTCGCGGAAGGCTTGATTGAATGCCGAATACGGTATCGTGCGCTTGAACTGGTCGAACTTCCCTGAAATGAAATAACCGCCCTGCGCGACCACCGGCTTGTGGACTTCATTGACCAGCGATGATTTGCCTATCCCTGCATAGCCGGTTACCAGCAGCAATTCCGTGCCGCCAGTGGCAACCCGCTTGAAGGCATTGAGCAGGCGGCTGTATTCGTAATTCCGGCCATACAGTTTCTGCGAAATCTGCAGGCGGTCGCAGGCATCGTTCTGCGCCAGCAGGAAAGGCTCCATGATGCCGGTTTCATTCAGCGCATATTGGCAGCGCTCTATATCGCTGAGCAAACCTTCCAGGCTTTGATAGCGATCTTCGGCATTTTTTGCCAGCAATTTGAGGACGATAGTGCCGAGTATCTCCGGTATCGCCGGATTGAAGCGGCTGGGCGGCAGCGGTTTTTTTGCGATATGACTGTGCACCAGCTCCATCACGCTATCGGACTCGAACGGCAAATGACCGCTCAATAATTCATACAGGATGATGCCGAGTGAATAATAGTCGCTGCGATAATCGACCTGCCGGTTCATGCGGCCGGTTTGCTCCGGTGAACTATAGGCCAGCGGCACCGTTGCATCGTTGCGCAACTCGACCGAACCATCTTCCAGCAAGCGTAAATTGGCCAGGCACAGTGCCTGATGCAGATCGGTGCGTTGATGGACTGCGCGCAACGCGTGTATCAACGCGACAAACAAGGCGAGCGCGGCGGGCAAGTCATAAGCAGGATTACTGCGGCCGCCATCCTGCGCCTGGTCCTGGGATGCAGCCGATGGGCGAAAAAACATGCCGCGATGCAAGCTGGTTTTTCCCAGACTCGTACGCTTGGACAAGGTAGGCCAGCTCGCTGCTTGTGAGGGTTTGATTTGAGGCTCCGCTTCGATTCAGACTGACAACAGCTCTAGCTGTTTTTCTTGCAAAAAGATTAATTACCGTTAATTATAGTCAACTATTATCCGGTCACCGCCCCGTCTAATATAGCTTGAAACATCTATAGTGCGGCAACGATATGGTATCAAATCAATAATAAATCATGTCCAATAAAGCATTCGCCCAGGAAATCATTCCCGCCAGTGAAATAGACGACACTCGCGACCTCGCCGCCCGCCTGCAAGCCAAAATCATCCGCGACAATCCAACCGGCATCATGCGGCGCGACGCCCACCCCAAAATGCATGGCCTGGTCAGGGCAGAATTCACCATAGAACCGGATTTGCCGCCTGAGTTGCAAGTCGGCATCTTCAGTGAAGCACGCACTTATCAGGCATGGATACGGTTTTCAAATCAGGATGGCAACATCCAGCCCGACACCTCGCGCGACATACGCGGCATGGCGATCAAATTGATGGGCGTGGCCGGCGACAAATTGCTGGAAGCCGAACGTGACGCGCAGACGCAAGACTTCATCGTCATCAGCACCAATGTGTTCGTGACCAGGGACGTGGCTGAATTCGATGCCTTGATCAAGGCTATGACCGGCAGCCTCTGGGCCAAGATCAGCTACTTCGCCACGCACTGGCGCGTGATCTGGAACTTGCTCAAGTCTATGAAGAAATTCGCCAATCCATTGCAAATCCGCTACTGGAGCACGACGCCATATCTGTTCGGCGCAACCGCAGTCAAGTATTCAGCGATCCCGCACGTCACGCAGCCAGATGAAATTCCAGCCAAGCCCGGACCGGATTATTTACGTGCGGCGATGGTGCGGCAGTTGTCGCAAGGTGCAGCCGTCTTCGACTTCACAGTGCAACTGCAAGTCGATGCAGACAGCATGCCGATAGAAGATCCGGGCAAGGAATGGAAAGAGTCGGAATCGCCGTTCCGCAAGGTCGCCACCATACGCATCCCGCAGCAGGATTTCGACCGCGAAGCTCAGCGCAACTTTGGCGAAAATTTATCATTTACGCCGTGGCACAGCTTGCCGGCGCACAG
>NZ_JAUSME010000032.1 GCF_030645555.1 Herminiimonas sp. | reverse complement strand
GAATAATTTTTTTCATTTCCATTCCGATTCAAGATGCTGGCAACAGGCTGGCAATGCAGTTTTCCCGCCATGGCCGGATGTTTATTGCAAAAACCGCAGTATCGCATTGATGATGCAAAACCGGGATGCTGTGCGCGCATCCGACACATCTGCCTTGGCGATAACCGAATCACTGGCTAGCACGGGGAAAAGACAGAGTAAAATAGACTCCAATTTCACCTTGTTGCCAATTTATCCATGAAACTCAGCAAACAGCACTCCAATTATCAGTCCGAGATCACTCAATTCATCAGCGCGCTGAAGGAAAAGAATCCGCATCTGGAAGAATCGCAACGCGCCGGTCGCGCCCTGCTGTGGGATAAAAGCCCGATTGATCTGGAACAGCAGGCACGCAATCAGGAGTCCAGCATCAATCAGCAAGCTTACCCGTATCAAAACAAGCTGAAATAAATGAGCCAGGGGCCGAACACGATGCTGGCGCACTTGCCTTCCAGTGCGCCCGATCTTGTGGTTGATGGCAGGCCGGATACCACCCCGGATGTCATCGATGGCGTCGCCTATGCGCGCCTGTACGGCGAACCGCTGTTCCGCATGCCGACGGATTTGTATATCCCGCCGGATGCGCTGGAAGTCTTCCTCGAAGCCTTCGAAGGTCCGCTCGATCTGCTGCTGTACCTGATCCGCAAGCAGAACTTCAACATCCTCGATATCCCGATGGCGCAGGTGACGAAGCAGTACCTGCAATACGTCGACCAGATCCGCCTGCACAATCTTGAACTGGCTGCCGAATACCTGTTGATGGCAGCGATGCTGATCGAGATCAAGTCGCGCATGCTGCTGCCGGTGCGCAAGGCCGATACCGGCGAAGAAGCCAGCGATCCGCGCGCCGAACTGGTGCGCCGCCTGCTTGAATACGAGCAAATGAAAGTGGCGTCACAACAGATAGACGCGCTGCCGCAGCTGGGCCGCGATTATGTGCGCACGCAGATTTACATAGAACAAAGCATGGTCACGCGCTGGCCGGAAGTTGAAGTCGTCGACCTGCAAGCCGCCTGGGCCGATCTGATCAAGCGTGCAAAACTGACTGCGCATCACATGATCAGCCGCGAAGAATTGTCGGTGCGCGAGCACATGACAGCCATCCTGCGGCGTTTGCAGTCCGCCAAGTTTGTCGAATTTTCCGACCTGTTCGATCCATCGCGCGGCGTGCCTGTCATCGTCGTCAACTTTGTCGCCCTGCTCGAACTGGCCAAGGAAACGCTGATCGAAATCACGCAAGCCGAACCGTTCGCACCTATCTACGTGCGGCTGGCTTACGCACCGAGTTAAGCGCTGCTGCATATAGACAGGTCACTCCATCATTTCATTGCTACGCCACTCAAGGTGCGGCAAACCATACACCAAGACAGTTTATGAAGATCATCTCCTGCATCGAAGAATTGCGCGATCATTTGCGCGGCCAGTTACGCACCGCATTCGTGCCCACCATGGGCAATCTGCATGATGGTCATTTGTCGCTGATGCGCCTGGCGCGCAAGCATGGCGATCCGGTGGTGGCATCTATCTTCGTCAATCGCCTGCAGTTCGGCCCTAACGAGGATTTCGACAAATATCCGCGCACCTTCCAGGCCGATGTGGAAAAACTGGAGAAGGAAGGCGTCTACATCCTGTTCGCGCCGACTGAAAAGGATCTTTATCCGGAGCCGCAGGAATTCCGCGTGCAACCGCCGAATGATCTGGGCAATACGCTCGAAGGTGAATTCCGCCCCGGATTTTTCAGTGGCGTGACCACCATCGTATTGAAATTGTTTTCCTGCGTGCAGCCGAGCGTAGCGGTGTTTGGCAAGAAGGATTATCAACAGTTGATGATCGTGCGCAATATGTCGAAGCAGTTCGCGCTGCCGACCGAAATTATCGCTGCCGAAACCTTTCGCGCCGAAGATGGCCTGGCGCTATCGTCGCGCAATATGTATTTATCTTCTGAAGAACGTGCCGAAGCACCCGCCCTGTTCCAGAGTTTGAACGCCGTTGCCAATGAAGTGCGCAGCGGCCATCTGGATATTTTCGAGCTGGAACGCCAGGCCATGGCAGACCTGGGGAAACGCGGCTGGAAACCGGATTACATCTCGATCCGCAAACGCGCCAACCTGCAACCGCCATCGGCTGGCGACATGGCGCAGGGTGAAAAGCTGGTGGTGCTCGCCGCCGCAAAACTGGGCGCCACGCGCCTGATCGACAATCTGGAAATCTGATTATTCGTTCGACCCTGGCTTGGTCTTTTTACGTTTTAATTCGACGTGGCCAGGGATACGGATGAGCACGTTGCTATGATCTTCTGCAATTGCTGCTGGTGTGATTCCACCTTGTCATCGATGTAAAGACCGGTGCGAAAACCATCGATGCCGGTCAGGATGCAATAAACAGCCTTGCAGGAAAACTGCAACTGAACGATACGTTCCCCAAGTACCGCATCCAGCACGATCAGACAGGATTTTCCGACCTTGACCGGCTCCGGGCCTATCACACCCAGGCTTTGCCTGGAAATGTCCAGCGTGCGTATCCGCGTCGTCATGTCATCAGTTGTCATCAAGCCTCGACGGCGGAAAATATAGCGTTGCTCTGTCCTTTGCGATTCTTGCGTAGCAGGTAGCGCATGCACAGTCATGATGACCCTTTCTCAAGGAGGAATAGTCATGAATGCTACGGATGCAGCGTTACCAGTTGATGACAGCGCAAGGCGGGAATGTTAAAGATCGTTTCGCGCGAAGTGCACGGGATCAGGCCAATTACGCTGAGAATGATGACGGATCTTGATGCGGCATCATCATTAAATCCGTCGGGCCGAGATCGATCTTTTGCTG
>NZ_JAUSME010000028.1 GCF_030645555.1 Herminiimonas sp. | reverse complement strand
CGGTTTTGCCAGTTGATGCCGGTGCGCGGCAAGACCACGCCGCTGCCGAACTCGTGATAAATGCTTTGTATGAAAGAAACCGCGCGCCCTTCACCATCAATGACGCCCATCCAGATCGTATCGCCCGGGCCCTTGCCCTGCCCCCATGGCAGCGCCTTGTCGACCCGGATCGCTTTTACATACGGAGCCAGGAATTCATCACTCAACAAGGATTGCGGGTTGATCGTCATGTAGGCAGGATCGGTGACATATTGATCGCGGATCTTGAATGCCTGCTTGGTCGCCTCGACGACCAGATGGATGTATTCGACGCTGTCTTCCTGATATTGCGCGAGATTCAAGCGATCGAGGATGCCGAGTATCGCCAGCGAGATGACGCCTTGTGTAGGCGGCGCACTGTTATAGATATCGCCCAGGCTGTGTTTCAGGTGCACCGGCGCTACCGTGCGCGCGCGATAATTATTGAGATCCTGCTGCGTGATCGGGCTGCCGACTGCGGCCAGATCGGCAGCAATTTCTTTTGCCAGATTGCCGCGATAAAAACTGTCCAAACCTTGGGTCGCCAGTGTGCGCAGCGTTTTACCCATGCGCTGCTGTATGAAACGGCTACCGGCTGCAGGCGCTGCGCCGGCAACGAGAAAGGTCTCCGCAAAACCCGGCTGCGCCAGCAACTCCCTGAGTTTGCTGGCCGTACTGGCTTGCTGCGATGGCGTCACCGGGATGCCGGTTTCGGCATAATGTATCGCGTCGTCGAGCAAACGCGCCAGAGGCAATTTGCCACCCCAGGCTGCGCTGATGTCGAGCGCCTGCTGCCAGCCGCCGACGGTACCCGCCATCGTATTGGCCGCATACGGTCCGCGTACCGGTATCGCGTCGAGCTTGTGGCTGCGATAAAAATCTGTAGACACACCGGCGCCGGCAACACCGCAAGCCTCTATTGCGACCACCGGCTGACCGGGCTCTGAAATCACCCAGAAGCCATCGCCGCCTATGCCATTCATGTGCGGGTAAACCACCGCTATCGTCGAAGCCGCGGCAACCATCGCTTCGACCGCATTGCCGCCCTCGCGCAAGACAGACAGTGCAGCCTGTGCAGCCAGGGAATGGGGCGCGACAGCCATGCCGCGTGTCGCGCTAGTCGTATTCAGCATAGAAAAAACCTTTTAAAACAATGGATAAAAACCGGATTACTCCAGGCGCACGTGTAATCCACGGAAATCATTTCACGGGAAGCCGGGGCGAAACCTTGCCAGTGATGCATATTCCTTGCGTCAGCATGAACCAGGCTGATGGCACCCTCATCATCAATACGCCTATTACTGACATGTCAGATTTGTGTAGAAATTAGGGCACATAGCTGTTTTTGTCAATGAAATAAGGGGGAGTTGATCGAATACGGGCTGTCTACGGCCCGTAGTTTTTTGCAAAACAAGAGCGTATTAGCAAGCTTGATGCCAATCTTGCTGATCCGCAGAAAATCAGACTGTGTTTCAGAGGGAAAAATGCTGCTGTGTTGAACCGGTCTAGCGAGCCGAGTAAGGCGGCGGCATGGGCTACTGTCTTGCATGCCGGCCTGTTTTAGTGCGCAAGCTGGGGCAGCAAAGCAGCCAGCACACAGAAACAGTGCAGACTGGGCTCCTTGATAGCGTCATCCGTAGACGGCAAACTGTCTGCTGCACGGCGCAGGCATGCTCGTCATATAACAAGAAATGAAATCAGCCTTCGCCGAGATAGGCTTCCTTGACTCTGGGATCATCCAGCATCTGCTGCGCAGCGCCATGCATGGTGACCAGGCCGGATTCCATCACATAGGCGCGATGCGCTGCCTCCAGCGCCAGTTTGGCATTTTGCTCGACCAGCAAGATCGTGATGCCCTGCGCGGATACGGTGCGTATGACTTCGAAGATTTTCTCGACCATGATAGGCGACAAACCCATGGACGGCTCATCCAGCAACAGCAGCTTGGGATGGCTCATCAAGGCGCGCGCCATCGCCAGCATTTGCTGCTCGCCCCCGGACAAGGTGCCAGCCATTTGCGCAGCACGCTCTTTCAGGCGCGGGAAGATATCGAACCATTTGTCGATATCGTCGGCTATGCCCGCCTTGTCGTCGCGGGTAAAGGCGCCCATCAACATGTTTTCATGGATGGACATGCGCGTGAATACGCCGCGCCCTTCCGGCACCATCGCCAGTTTTTTCCTGACCAGCTCAAATGAGTGCAGGCCCTTGATCGGCTGGCCCAGATATTCGATATGGCCTTCGACCCGGCAATCCGGCAAGGTGCCGGTGATAGCCTTGAGCGTCGTGGTCTTGCCGGCACCGTTGGCGCCTATCAGCGTGATCAATTCACCCTGGTTTACTGCAAGGTCTATGCCCTTGACTGCCTGGATGCCGCCGTAGCCGACCTTCAGGCCGGTAATTTTCAATACATGCTCAGCCATCAGTGCCCGCCTCCCAGATACGCGGCTATCACCGCCGGGTTCTTTTGCACGTCGGCCGGCACGCCTTCTGCAATCGGCTTGCCGTAATCCAGCACCGTGATGCGGTCGCACAAGCCCATGACCAGTTTGACGTCATGCTCAATTAACAAAATGGTTTTGCCTTCCGCCTTGATCTTGACCAGTAATGCGCGCAAGCCAAGTTTTTCCGTCGCGTTCATCCCTGCTGCCGGTTCATCCAGCGCCAGCAATTGCGGATCGGTTGCCAGCGCACGGGCGATTTCCAGCCGGCGCTGGTCGCCATACGACAGATGCCTGGCTGTGCGTTCGGCGAATTGTGCGATGCCGACGAAGTCGAGCAACTCCATCGCGCGCGCACGAATTGCCGCCTCTTCCAGCCGCGCCGCCTTGTGGTGGAACACTGCGCCAAACAAGCCTTGACGGGTGCGCACGTGACGGCCGACCATCACGTTTTCCAGTGCACTCATCTCGCCGAACAGGCGGATATTCTGGAACGTGCGGGCAATGCCGGCCCTGGCCACTTCATGCGGCGCAGAAGGTGAGTACGGTTTGCCGGCCAATTCAAACGTACCGCTGTCGGCTTGATACAAGCCAGTAATCACATTGAAGAAAGTGGTCTTGCCGGCGCCGTTAGGCCCGATCAAACCATAGATCTGGCCTTGCATGATCCTGACGTTAACCTCGGTCAAGGCTTGCAGGCCGCCGAAGCGTTTGCTCACACCGGCAATATTGAGGATGACAGTTGCGCTCATGACCTCATCCCCTCAGGCCGCCACAACATCGGTCGATTTCTTCGCCGTGTCGGTATCGGCCGTCGGCCGGTCTTCGTTCTTCGGTGCGGGCCACAAACCGGCAGGTCGTATCAGCATGATCAACACCATCGCGAGGCCGTACAGCAATTGGCGCAGGATTTCTGCATCGACCAGCACCTCGCCGAACAATGATAGTTGCAGCGGCTCGACCACGTGACGCAGGATCTCTGGCAATGCAGCAAGCAAAATGCCGCCCAGTACCACGCCGGGAATATGGCCCATGCCGCCCAGCACCACCATCGCCAGCACGGCGATCGATTCAGTCAGAGAGAAGGATTCCGGCGACACAAAGCCCTGGAAGGAAGCGAACATCGCACCGGCCACGCCGCCAAAGGAGGCACCCATTGCAAATGCCAGCAACTTGACGTTGCGCGTGTTGATACCCATCGCTTTGGCCGCAATTTCATCTTCGCGGATCGCGACAAAGGCGCGGCCCAGGCGCGAATTCTGCAGGCGCACCGAGATAAAGATGATCGCGATGCACAAGGCGAGGAACAGGAAGTAATAGGCATTCACCGAAGGCATCGCGTAATTGCCGAGCATGACCGTCGATGCCGATCCTGCTTCGCCATTGAGTGACACGCCAAAAATGCGGATCGGATCTATCATGTTGATCCCTTGCGGACCGTTGGTGATGTTGACCGGACCGTTCAGGTTGTTCATGAAGATGCGGATGATTTCGCCAAAACCGAGCGTGACGATGGCAAGGTAATCGCCGCGCAGCTTGAGGGTAGGCGCGCCCAGCAGCGCGCCGAAAAATCCTGCCGTCAATGCCGCCAGCGGCACGATGACCCACAATGAAAGATGTATGCCGTTTTGCGCAATCTCAGGACCAAACACCCAGATCAGCGTGGCGCCTATGGCTGGATATTGATTGACGAAGGATTCAAGCACGACGGCAAATTGCGGCGAGGCCAGCAAGGCCGTCATGTATGCGCCGATGGCATAGAAGGCGATATAGCCGAGGTCGAGCAGGCCGGCGAAGCCGACCACCACATTCAAGCCCAGCGCCAGCATGATGTAGAGCAGCGCAAAGTCCATGATGCGTACCCATGAATTGCCGAAATTCTGTGCAATGAACGGAAACACCAGCGCCAGTGCCAAGATGACGAGCAAGCCGGACCAGGCTTTGCGCGGATTGTTTTTGA
>NZ_JAUSME010000018.1 GCF_030645555.1 Herminiimonas sp. | reverse complement strand
GAAGCTCGGCGCGCTGGATGCCTATCTGGCAACCGAAGGTCACCGCGAAGCCAGGATCGACACGCTACAGCAAGCCTTGGCCGAATCGCATGAGGAAGTGTCGCGCTTGCACCATAAGGCTTCGACCGACCAGCTTACTGGTCTGACAAACTTCAGCAGCCTGATGGAGAAATTGGAGCAACAGATCAGGAAAGCCGAGGAACGGAAACAACCACTGTGCGTCTTGATGGCCGATTTGGATTTTTTCAAGAAAGTCAACGATACCTATGGCCACATGGCTGGCGATATGGTGTTGCGGCATACAGCGGAGCGGATTCAGGCAGCAGTACGCGATTTCGATATCGTGGGACGCTTTGGTGGAGAAGAATTTACCATCGTTCTGAAAAATACCGATATCGGTCTGGCGAAAGTCATTGCGGAGCGCATCCGCAATGAAATTGCCGCCACTCCCATGCATATCAAGGGAATCAATATCGCCATTACCATCAGCCTGGGCGGGGCGATGATGAAGCCGGGAGAAACCAGAGAAGCTTTGCTCGACCGCGCCGATGCGGCCCTATACGAGGCCAAGCAAACTGGGCGGAATCGCGTGGTGTTTGCCGCACCGTAGGACGCCTGGAATGAATGGTCAGTATTCAGGCCATCGCGCTGCTTGAGGTTTTTCGGTGCAAAATAGTACACATTGCAAATACGCTCCTTGGCAATAATTGCAGCCTGTTGCCACGAACAATCCAGAAGGACTGACTGAATGCCGCATAACATCAGCCTGATCACAACCATTGCAGCCGGACTTGGTTTGGCGATGATATTCGGCTTCATCGCAGCGCGCCTCAGGATGCCGCCCCTGCTTGGTTATCTCGTGGCCGGCATCATCATTGGCCCTGGCACGCCGGGATTTGTCGCCGATGTGGAACTGGCCGGCCAGCTCGCCGAAATCGGCGTGATCCTGCTGATGTTCGGCGTAGGACTGCATTTCTCGCTCGACGACCTGCTTTCGGTGCGGCGCATCGCGGTGCCGGGCGCCATCGTGCAAATCCTGGCGGCGACGGCGCTGGGCATGGGTGTGGCATCGTTCTGGGGATGGAGCATTGGCGCCGCACTCGTGTTCGGCCTCTCGCTGTCGTGCGCCAGCACGGTGGTGTTGCTGCGCGCGCTCGAGGCACGGGGCGTGCTCGAATCGATCAATGGCCGCATCGCGGTCGGCTGGCTGATCGTCGAAGACTTGGTGATGGTGCTGGTGCTGGTGCTGCTGCCGGCCTTTGCGACCCTGCTCGGCGGCAACCATGCGCCCGGCCAAACACTGCCAGTTGGCGACATGCTGCTTCCGCTCGGCATTACGCTTGCCAAGGTGGCCGCATTCGTCGCCCTGATGCTGATCATCGGACGTCGACTGTTCCCGTGGTTGCTGTGGCAGGTGGCGCGCACCGGCTCGCGCGAACTGTTCTCGCTGTGCGTGATCGCAGCGGCGCTGGGCGTGGCCTACGGCTCTGCCAAGTTGTTCGGCGTCTCGTTCGCGCTGGGTGCGTTCTTCGCCGGCATGATGTTGCGCGAGTCGGAATTCAGCCATCGCGCCGCCGACGAATCGTTGCCGTTGCGCGACGCGTTTTCGGTGCTGTTCTTCGTCTCGGTCGGCATGCTGTTCGACCCTCAAGTGTTCATGGAACAGCCCACGAAAGTGTTGGCTGTCGCGGCCATCATCCTGGTCGGCAAGACGCTGGCTGCGATCGCGCTGGTGCTGGCGTTCCGCTATCCGCTCAACACGGCGCTGACGGTCGGCGCGAGCCTGGCGCAGATCGGCGAATTTTCGTTCATCCTGGCCGGCATGGGGGTGAGCCTGGGGTTGCTG
>NZ_JAUSME010000016.1 GCF_030645555.1 Herminiimonas sp. | reverse complement strand
GCGCTGATAGTGCTGCTCAAGGCAAGCTGAGCCGCATCCCTGCCCCGCACATGCGCTGGTGTTTAAGGCTGCGCCACTCCATCGCGCCGACTATATTTTTTATACTGCGTCTATACCCGTTTCGCCGGTACGGATGCGCACCACCTGCTCGACTGCCTGCACGAATATCTTGCCATCGCCTATCTTGCCGGTACGTGCAGCCTTGATGATCGCCTCGACCGCCCGCTCTACCACTGCGTCGTCGACGACTGCTTCGACTTTGACCTTGGGCAGAAAATCAACCACGTATTCCGCACCGCGATAGAGTTCGGTATGGCCTTTTTGACGACCGAAGCCCTTGACTTCGGTCACGGTCAAACCGGTGACGCCCACTTCTGCCAGCGCTTCGCGCACTTCGTCGAGTTTGAACGGCTTGATAATTGCGGTAACTTGTTTCATCGAAACTCCTTGATTGGTTGCACGCTGTTGATTGCATGCTGATATGTGTAGTCTACGCCGTGGTCGATATCGACCGACAGATTTTATTCATTGTGCCATCATTCGCGAAATTTGGATGTAATCGGATAACGCCAGTCACGACCGAATGCCCGGTGCGTGACGCGTATGCCGACCGGCGACTGGCGCCGCTTGTATTCATTGATCTTGATCAGGTGCGTGATGCGGGCCACGTCTTCGGCGCGATAGCCGGCGGCGATGATCTCGGCGCCACTTTGATTTTCTTCCATGTACATCTGCATGATCGCATCGAGTATTTCATACGGCGGCAATGTATCCTGATCGGTTTGATCAGGACGCAACTCCGCCGATGGTGCACGCGTCAATATCCGCTCGGGGATCACGTCGGACACCGTGTTCCGATAAGCGCACAGGCGATACACCAGCGTCTTCGCGATATCCTTGAGCACTGCAAAGCCGCCCGCCATATCGCCGTACAGGGTGCAATAACCGACCGCCATTTCGCTCTTGTTACCGGTCGTCAGCACGATGGAACCATGCTTGTTCGACAGCGCCATCAGGATGGTGCCGCGTATGCGCGCCTGGATATTTTCTTCCGTCGCATCCAGCGGCAAGCCCTGGAATTCCTTTGCCAGCGTACGGTTGAAGGCCTCGAAGCAGTCGTTGATGCCGATCTCGTCATAACGCACGCCGACGCGCTGGACCATGTCGCGAGAATCCACCCACGAGATTTCCGCCGTGTAGGGCGATGGCATCATGATGGCGCGCACCTTGTCTGCGCCGAGCGCATCTACCGCGACAGCCAGCGTCAATGCCGAATCGACGCCGCCCGACATGCCTATCAGCACGCCCGGGAAGCCATTCTTGCCGATATAGTCGCGCACACCCAGCACCAGCGCCTTGTACACTTGCGCCTCGACGGCCAGCTCTTCGACTATCGTGCCGCTGACCGGCTGGCCGCCATCGAATTCAATGATTTGCAGGTCTTCGGCGCAATGCTGCAATTGCGCACGCATGGCGCCTTGCTGATCGAGCACAAACGAATTGCCATCGAAAATCAGTTCATCCTGGCCGCCGACCAGATTGGCGTACACCAGGCTCATGCCATGCACGGTGACATTCGTGTGCATCACATCGACGCGCAGATGCTGCTTGTTCATGTGAAACGGCGAACCGTTAGGTACCAGCAGCACTTGCGCGCCCGCTTCCGCTGCACACGCAGGGGCATGCGAAAACCATGTGTCTTCACAAATATTGATGCCGAATTTCGTGCCTTTTACATCGAAAACCAGCGGCAGATCGGCCGACAGAAAATACCGCTTTTCATCAAAAACTGTCGCGTTCGGCAAATCGTGTTTGTAATACGTCGCGCTGATGCATCCATTCAGCAAAATCGAAGCGGCGTTGAAGCGCAGGCCTTCCTTTTCAACCGGATGGCCGACGATCACGTGCACATCTTTCAACGCGGCCAGATCGGCGGCAAGCGCATCCAAGGTCTGCGCCGTTTTTGCGTAGAATGACTGACGCAGCAGCAAGTCTTCGGGCGGATAGCCGACCAGTGACAATTCCGGCGTCAAGACTATGTCTGCGCCTTGTGCGGCGGCACGCCGGGAAAATTCAGCGATCTTCGCGCGGTTGCCGGCCAGATCACCGACGGTACTGTTGATTTGCACAATGGCGACTTTGACTGTCATGATATGAGTAATCAATACGGAGTAATGAGAGAGCGTGAAGCTCCGGAATGCATGGATAAAAACAAATCAAGCAAAAATGCGTCGCTTAATTATCGCACGCGTATCGTGTCTTCCCTGTCAGAAATCGGCCAGCCTGCATGGGATGCATTGGTTCAACTGCAGCCGGGAGCCAATCCATTTTTATCGTTCGCCTTTCTCGATGCGCTGCATGCAAGCGGATGCGCGTCGGCACAATCGGGCTGGCAAGCGCAATTCCTGACACTCTGGCGCCAGGAAGACGGGCAGGATGACGCTGGCCTGGTCGCAGCACTGCCGTTGTATGTAAAGAGTCACTCCTACGGCGAATATGTGTTCGACTGGGCCTGGGCCGAAGCCTACCAAAACCATGGGCTGGAATATTATCCCAAACTGCTGTCGGCCATCCCCTTCACGCCTGTCACCGGCAGCCGCTTGCTGGCGCGCGATGCAGCAGCGATGGCAGCATTGATCAGCGCACTGAGTGCGGTACAGGAAAGCAATACCTTTTCTTCCACACATGTCTTGTATCCGCCGCAGGAACAGGCTGAAATGCTGCGCGCCGCCGGCTTCCTGTTGCGTACCGGCGTGCAATTTCACTGGCTCAATGCCGGCTACAGCACGTTTGATGAATTTCTCGATACGCTGGAACGCAAGAAGCGCAAGAATATACGTGCAGAACGGCGCAAGGTGCAGGAAGCCGGCGTCAGTTTTCGCCATGTATCAGGGCATCAGGCGAGCGACGCCGACTGGACTTTTTTCCTGCGTTGCTATGAACATACCTATGCCGCACATCATTCCACGCCTTACCTGAACCTGGATTTTTTCCTGCGCATAGGTGCAACGATGCCGCAGAATATATTGCTGATCGTGGCCGAACAAAATGGCCAGCCGATTGCATCATCACTGCTGATCCATGATGAACATACAGTCTACGGCCGCTACTGGGGCGCGCTGAAACACATCGATAGCCTGCATTTTGAAACGGCCTATTACCAGCCGCTGGAATTCTGCATAGCCAATAAAATGGCGTGTTTTGAAGGTGGTGCACAAGGCGAACACAAGATGGCGCGCGGCTTCCTGCCGCAAAAAACATGGTCAGCGCATAAACTGGCACATCCGGCATTTTCCAACGCAATCGAGGATTTTTTGCAGCGTGAAGCCGGTGGCATAGAATCGTATATGGACGAGTTGCATGAACGCAATCCATTCAAGTTGTAAAAAATGTGCAACAGACAGATTTTTCATTTCAAGAGCTTGTTAAAAACTTAACATCAAGGCATGCTAGCAGCACGATGACATTTATAGCTACTCTCCCTCCTCCTCCGCAGACCAAACTGACCCGTATCGGGCGTTTTTCCATCAAACATGAGCTCGGCCGCGGTTCCATAGGCGTGGTTTACCTGGCACACGATCCGATCATCGATCGTGATGTGGCGATCAAAACCTTCCGCAGCCGCCTGTCCATGGTGGAAAGAAAACAGCATGAGCAGCACTTCATCAATGAAGCGCGCGCCGCCGGCCGTCTCGCCCATGCGAATATCGTCACTATCTATGAAGCGTCCAGCGAAGGGGACTCGACCTATATCGCAATGGAATATCTGCAAGGCCGCGAATTGAGCAAATTGCTCGATGCCGGTCATCGCTTCAAGCCGGACGATGTGGCATCGATAGCATGGAAAATTGCCGATGCGCTGGATCACGCGCACAAGCATGGCGTCGTGCACAGGGATATCAAGCCAGCCAATATTTTCCTGCTGGATGACCATCAACCCAAAATCGTCGACTTCGGTATTGCGCGCACACCCAACAGGATCTCGGACCAGCCGCAGTCAAACGACGCGCCGCTTACCCTGTTCCATGACAATATTCTGGGAACCCCCAATTACATGGCGCCGGAACAGGCGATCGGGCAAACGGCCGATGCGCGTACCGACATTTATTCGCTCGGTGCCGTGATGTATGAAATGCTGACCTTTCGCAAACCTTTTCAGGCGGAAGATACGGACAAATTGCTGCATCAGATTGCATTCAAGGCTGCGCCTGAACCGCACACGGTAGAGCCTGGCGTACCGCTGGCACTGTCAAAAATTGTCGTGAAAGCGATGAGTAAAAAAGCCGACAAGCGTTACCAGACGGCAGAGGAAATGGCGCTCGACATCAAGCGCCACCTGACACGTACCAGGCGCGAACATGAACGCCCGGCCAAAGCGGCCGCTGACGAACAGCCAGCCAATGCACCGCACTTCCATACCTCGCGCCTGTTCTGGCCGGTATGCGGCGTATTGGTCGCCGGCTTGATCGTCGCCTATACGACATTGTTGCGCTAAGGCTTACGGCTTGCCGGCGTGAGCCGGCCTGGGCTTTCATCAATACGCCTGGCGCGCTCGACAGAAACCGAGCATAGACAGGCCGCAATAAAAAAGCGCACCCGCGGGTGCGCTTTTTACTTCACTGACAAGGTGCCTCAGGCCAGCGATTTTTCGGCGTGTTTTTTATACGCTTCCACACTGGACATGATTTCCGCCTTGGCTTCATCCGGACCGAACCAGCCGTCAACCTTGACCCATTTGCCTTTTTCGAGATCTTTGTAATGCTCGAAGAAATGCTGTATCTGCTGCAGGCGCAAGTCATTCAAATCTTCCGGCTTTTGCCAGTGGCTGTAGATGGACAGAATTTTGTCGACCGGCACAGCCAGCAGCTTGGCATCGCCACCTGCTTCATCAGTCATTTTCAATACACCTATCGTGCGGCAACGCACGACTACGCCAGGGTGCAGCGGGAATGGGGTAATCACCAGCACATCGACTGGATCGCCATCGTCGGACAAAGTCTGCGGAATATAGCCATAGTTGCATGGGTAATGCATCGCCGTACTCATGAAACGATCGACAAAAATCGCGCCGGATGCCTTGTCAACTTCGTATTTGACCGGATCGGCATTCATCGGGATTTCGATGATGACATTGAAATCGTTTGGCAAATCTTTGCCGGCAGGGACTTTATTCAGACTCATGGTGTTTTCTCAAAAGTGGGAAGAATGGTGCAAACCGTAGATTATAACGGCTTTCATTATTGCGTTTGCTGGATGGAAGCACCTTCCTGGAGCCGCGCAGCGACTAAAAGGTCGTCGCAAACGCGCATTGCCGATAATGCGATGCGGCTTCTTCTGTGTGATGCAAGGCTTCATGCAATTGCGCCAGCTTCAGATGCACTTCCTGCAGCATGCGCGGACCGCTGGCATGCGACAAGGCTTGCTCCAGTTGGCGCTGCGCCTTGCCCCACAGATTTTGCCGCAGGCACAGGGTGCCGAGCGTCAATGCGAGTTCCGCATCGGTAGGATATTTCTTGCTCCACTCTTCGCAACGCTCGATTTGCGCCAGCAATGCAGGCGTACCTTCGTCCGCGGCAGCGGCGCGATAGGCGCGCAGCAAACGATCATCCCATTCGGCGGCCAGTGCTTTTTCGACTATCGCGCGCGCATCATCCTGCAAGCCGTGCTGCGTAAATGCTTCTGCCGCATGCGCGGCAATAAATGCCTTGATCCTGTCTTCTGCCGGTATGCTCCACCATACATTGCGTACCGATTCTGCATCGTTCGATGGCGCTTTCAACAAATCCTGATAAGCCAACTCACGCAAGCGCTTGGACAAGGCGGGATGCAAGGCATTGTTCTTGTCCAGCGTGCGCACCAGGCGCAATACTTCCGGCCAGTTATGTGCACGTTCATTGGCCTTCAGCGCCATGCGCAATGCATGTATATGACGCGTGCCGCTGGCATTCAATTCCTTGACGACATTGAGTGCCAGCTCCGGCTGGCGCTCGTCGACCAGCAGTTCGATTGCCGTCATCAGGCGCGCGGTTTTCAGCGCCTGGTTTTCTTCCACCGTGGCCAGCCAGGTATCGCGACGTTCGGTTTGCTGCATCCGATGCGCGGCACGCGCGCCGATCAGCGCGGCCAGGCCTGCATTGTCTGGCGACTCCGTCGCCCGCATCGCGGCTTTTTCAGCGTGGCCGAAACGGCCTTCAAAATAAGCCTTCAATGCATCGCGCAAGGCTTGATTGCCTTTGCGTTCCTGCTTTTCACGGCGATAGGCGGCGACACGTCCCGGCATTCTTTGCGCCACGCGTATCGTCTTCAGCACCGCATAGATGATGAAGAACAGCAGGATGGAAAGCAGGATGAAAAAGTTGAGCGACAGATCAACCCGGTATGGCGGATAGAAAAATACAACGTTACCGGGATTGAAACGCGCCACGACAGCCAATCCGATGGCAGTGGCAAACAGAGCGATGACCCAGAGAAATATGCGCATAGTGAAAACGTTAGGCAATCATTGTTTGTTAAGAGTTGAGCTCAAAGCTGAACTTAAGGCTTCGCTTTGTAGTTGCGCACTGCGTTCAGACTCTCTGAAAGGGTAGGCATTTCGATGGCCAGATTGCTCGCCTGCACCTGCTTCAACATCGCCTGCGCAGTCTGCGTTTGCCTGGCGCGGGTATCAAAATATTTAGCTATGCTGTCTTGCGAGGCGATCATGTCGCTGCGGAACGCCGCTTCATTGCGCGACAGCAGCGCCAGCCTTGCATTGAGCAGGCGCAGCTTCAGATTCTCGCGGGCGTAATACGCCTGCGTCGGCGACAGCAGCAAGGCATCCGATGTGGCGACACTGCGCACACGTATGAGTTGCCGGATTTCACCCCACATTTCATTGGACCAGCTTTGCCATTTGGCGTTGGCTACCGCCAGCCATTCATTTGTCGCTGGTGCATCCACCACAGCGGGCGTTTTGCCGGCGCTGGCCTTGACTGGCTCACGCCGCATGTTTTTCGGCTCACTTGCCGGTAATGCCGGTTTTTCATCCGACAACAGCGGCATCGTATCGATCTGTCCGATCACACTATCCAGACGCAGGGCGACACCGGTCAGATCCAGGCTGGGCAATGCCTTCAGGCGGGCGATGTCATGTCCTATCGCGCGTCGCACATTGACGAATTGCGGCGTATCGGAACGCGACAAGCGCGCATCGGCATTTTGCAGGGCGATCAATGCGCCTTGCACATTGCCGGCCAGCTGCAATTGCTGGCTGGCGGTAGACAGCACCTGTTCGATTTCAGCCAGTGCCCAGTCTTCGCGCTTCTTGAATAAATCCTGATACAGCTGCTCCAGCGCAAGCTGCTGGCTTTGCGCTTCTATCTGCTTGCTTTCCAGGACATTGACCTTGGCTTGCAATTCGGTGATGGTTTCCTGCGCCGACTTGACGATGACCTTGGTCTCGGTGTTGACCGCATCACCGCTTTGCATGCGGCGCGCGACTTCATTGCGCACGCCGGAAAGCTCGCGGCGCGATACCCACCACTGCGCCGCAACCAGCAAGGCCAGCACGACAAGGGCGGCATAAATCAGCCGCTGGCGCGTTCTTGCCGCCGCATTTTCCTTGCGTAGCGGATCGGCGTTCGATGCGAAAACAGGATTGGCCGCTGCAGCAGGAGTCGCTGGCGGCGTAGGTACTGGAGGTGTCGGCATGTCGTTCATGAGTGAGATTGTAACGCGGCTAACAATCCGTCGTCGCCTGATCTGGTGAGGGTGATATTGCTGAAACCCAGCAACTGCGCGGTTTCAGCGATGCGTACGTGCGATACGATCATTCTTTGTTGTTGCATTTTTGCGACGCCCTCCGATACATCGAGTTGTGCAACCATCTTCGTCAAAATGCGCAAGGCTTCCGAACTGGTCACTATCCAGTCGTTCTGACCACACAACAAGCGTTTCAGTTCGCTGCGACGTGCCTCGTCCAATGCCGGCGCCGCTCTGCGATAGGCTGCCAGCGGCGTGACCTGCACGCCGGCGGCACGCAAGGCATCGCCCAGCAACTCGCGTCCGGTTTCGCCGCGCACGATCAATACCCGTTTGCCGCGCAAGGCCGGCAGGTCCAGTTCAGCCAGCAAGGTTTCCGAGTCGGTGCGTTCCAGATCGGTCGGACTGATGATCGTGCTGTTTTCTGCTGTCAGTCCATGTCTGGCCAATGCGCTGCGGCTGCCTTCGCCGACCACCGCCAGCGCAATCGTGTGCGGCCAGTCGGGACGCGCAGCAAGGGCGGCATCGATGGCATTCGGGCTGACAAAGGCAATCAGCGCATAGCCGCTGAGGTCGCGCAAGGCTGCCTGCAACGGCGCCTGATCGGCCAGCGGCAGGATCTCGAGCAGGGGGAAAATGACAGCCTTGCGACCCAGCGCGGCAACGCGCCGTGCCAGCTCGCCTGCCTGCGCCAACGGCCGCGTGATGACCACTTCATTGAGCACGCCATCGACTGCATCATGCACGACAGTATCAGGCATCCCCGGCGGCGTCCGTGTGACATGAAGCCAGGATTTCAGTGGCTTCCTGCTGGTGCAGTACGGCGGCGATCTGGCTGCCCAGAGCTTCCGGTGCATCAGCCGGCCCCGTCAGGTCGGCGCTCGCCACGCGTGCGCCATCGGGCGTGGCGATCATCGCGCGCAAACGCATCGTGCCGCCATCTACCGTTGCAAATGCCGCCAATGGGATCTGGCAACTGCCACCGAAATTCCTCGAAACGGTGCGTTCCGCCGTCACTGCCTGCGCCGTCGCTGCATGGTTGAGCGGTGCCAGCCATTGCTGCAAATCGTCACGTTCGGCATGAATTTCAATTGCCATCGCGCCTTGTCCGGGTGCCGGCAAGCTTTGCTCCGGCTCAAGGAAGGCGCGTATGCGTTGCGGTAAACCCAGCCGCTTCAAGCCGGCGGCAGCCAGGATGATGGCGGCATATTCACCCTTGTCGAGCTTGCCCAGCCGTGTATCCAGGTTGCCGCGCAAGGGGCGGATCACCAGTTGCGGATGGCGCGCGGCGATCAATGCCTGACGGCGCAGGCTGCTGGTGCCGACCACTGCACCAGCCGGCAATGCATCCAGCGATGCGTAATCGTTCGAGACAAATGCATCGCGCGGATCTTCACGCTCCAGCACTGCCGCGAGCTGAAAACCCTCAGGCAGCGTCATCGGCACATCCTTGAGCGAATGCACGGCAAAATCGGCACGACGCTCGGCTATCGCGACTTCCAGCTCCTTGACGAACAGGCCCTTGCCGCCCACCTTGGACAGGGTACGGTCAAGAATTTGGTCACCGCGGGTGGTCATGCCAAGAATCTCTATCGAACACTGCGGATATAATAAGGCCAACTTTTCGCGTACATGCTCGGCTTGCCACATGGCCAGACGGCTTTCGCGCGATGCAATGATTAATTTTTTCGGGGGTGGAAATTTCAACACGGCTTCTTTCGATTTCTGTCGGGAGACTGCTGAACTTGATCTATCGCAGGCGATAGGCGCAGGTTCTGCAGACTTTTTGATGACACCACTCACGCGGTGACATCGCAGATTTTTGGATAAGGATATTCTTGAAATTTTAGCATGCGCCTCCGCACAAAAGCCTTACCATTCCATCCTTATCATCACCAACACGCTGATTGCATTCCCCGACCATGGCAAAACAACTGAAAACCAAGCCTCGCGCAACCCCCACTGCTGCCAACAAAGATGCACCCCTCAAGGAAGACATACGCCTGCTCGGACGCCTGCTCGGCGATGTATTGCGCGACCAGGAAGGCGATGCCGTATTTGAAGTGGTGGAAACCATACGCCAGACCGCAGTGCGCTTCCGCCGCGAAGCCGATGCACAGGCCGGCACCGACCTGAACAAACTGCTGAAAAAGCTGACGAAGGAACAGACCATACTGGTGGTGCGCGCCTTCTCGTATTTCTCGCATCTGGCCAATATCGCCGAAGATCAGCATCACAATCGCCGCCGCCGCGCACATTTGCTGGCCGGCTCGGAACCGCAGGAAGGCAGCGTATCGTACGCACTGGCCAAGCTGCATGAAGCCGGCGTCACCGGCTCGACGGTGCGCAAGTTCTTCAAGGATGCCTTGATTGCCCCGGTACTGACGGCCCATCCAACCGAAGTGCAGCGCAAGAGCATACTCGACGCCGAACACGATATCGCACGCCTGCTGGCGGAGCGCGATTCGCCGATGACGGCCAAGGAACGCGCAACCAATACCGAGCGCCTGCATTCACGCGTGACGACCTTGTGGCAGACACGCCTGCTGCGCTACTCGAAACTGACGGTTGAAGACGAGATCAACAATGCGCTGTCCTACTACCGCATTACCTTCCTGCACGAGCTGCCTGCGCTGTATGAAGATATCGAAGCAGAAATTGCCGAACAGTTTCCGCAGCGCGCCAGCAGCAATGCCAAGAGCGAAATGGCGACTTACGTGCAAATGGGCAGCTGGATAGGCGGCGACCGCGACGGCAATCCGAATGTCAATGCCGGCACCATGCAACTCGCGCTGGCACGCCAATCGACGACGATTATCGATTTCTACCTGGAAGAAGTGCATGCACTGGGCGCAGAGTTGTCGATTTCAACCTTTCTCGCCGGCGTCAGCCCGGAAGTGCAAATCCTGGCCGATCTGTCGCCGGACTCTTCCGAACATCGCACCGATGAACAGTATCGCCGCGCATTGATAGGCATCTATGCGCGCCTGGCCGCCACTGCGCGTACACACGGCGCCACCAACATCCTGCGCAAGGAAGTCGGTCCGGCCGCACCTTACGAAGCCGCCAGCGAATTTTCGCGCGACCTGCAGGTATTGTTTGATTCGCTGGAATCGCATCACGGCATCGCCTTGACCAAGCCGCGCCTGACTACCCTGCTGCGCGCAGCGGAAATCTTCGGCTTCCATCTGGCGACGCTGGACATGCGTCAAAGCTCGGATGTGCATGAACGGGTACTGGCCGAGCTGTTCAACCGCGCACAGGTCGAATCCCACTATGCCGATTTGCCGGAAGACAGCAAGGTCGCATTGCTGCTGGCAGAACTGGAAAAACCGCGCCTGCTGTATTCGCCGTATGTCGAATATTCGGATGAAACCAATTCCGAACTGACCATCCTGCGTGCCGCCAGCGAAATCCGCAAACGTTACGGCGCACGCGCGATCCGCAACTACATCATCTCGCACACGGAAACCGTGTCCGACCTGCTCGAAGTGCTGCTGCTGCAGCGCGAAACCGGCCTGCTGCGCGCCAACTCGGACAAGGCTGCGGTCGATGAGCTGGAGTTGATGGTGATCCCGCTGTTCGAGACTATTCCCGACCTGCGCCTGGCTGCCAGCATCATGGAAAAAGTGATGGCGATACCGCTGGTCAGGAAGCTGATCGCCAAGCAGGGTCATCTGCAGGAAGTCATGCTCGGCTATTCGGATTCGAACAAGGATGGCGGCTTCCTGACCTCGAACTGGGAACTCTACAAGGCTGAAACGCATCTGGTCGAGGTGTTCAACCATGCCGGCGTCAAGCTGCGCCTGTTCCATGGTCGCGGCGGCACCGTCGGTCGCGGCGGCGGACCAAGCTACGAAGCGATACTGGCGCAACCGCCAGGCACCGTGAACGGGCAGATACGTCTGACCGAGCAGGGTGAAATCATTGCATCCAAGTTTTCCAATCCGGAAATCGGCCGCCGCAATCTGGCGCTGCTGGTTGCGGCCACGCTGGAAGCAAGCCTGACGCCGGCCCCGTCCGACACCAGGCATGCAAAGAAACTCGCCGAGTTCGAAAGTGTGATGGGCGAGCTGTCCGAGCTGGCATACCATGCCTATCGCAATCTGGTGTATGAAACACCGGGCTTTACCGATTACTTCTTTTCCGCCACCCCGATCGCGGAAATCGCCGAACTCAATATCGGTTCACGCCCTGCCTCGCGCAAGGCGACACGCCGGATTGAGGATTTGCGCGCCATTCCATGGGGATTTTCATGGGGTCAATGCCGTTTGCTGCTGCCGGGCTGGTACGGTTTCGGCAGCGCAGTGGTGCAATGGCTGGAACAGGGCGAGAACAAGGCCAGGCGCGTCGCCACACTGCGCGCGATGTGCAAGGAGTGGCCATTCTTCGTCACGCTGCTATCGAACATGGATATGGTTTTGTCAAAA